>CAIZDF010000230.1 GCA_903931645.1 uncultured Tolumonas sp. | reverse complement strand
TTTTCCCGCCATTTTGGCAATGCGCCGGTGATTGAAGTGTCTGGGCGCACCTATCCGGTCGATGTTCGTTATCGCTCTTGGGAAGATGAGGACGATAGCGATCCACTGCAGGGTTTGTTTAATGCGGTCGATGAATTATGCACCGAAGGTTTGGGCGATATTCTGATCTTCATGAATGGTGAACGTGAGATCAGAGATACTGCCGATGCATTGCGGAAGCGAAATTTGCGCGACACTGAGATTTTGCCGCTTTACTCCCGGTTATCGAATACCGAACAAAATCGAATTTTCTCTCAACATGCCGGACGGCGTATTGTGCTGGCAACGAACGTTGCGGAAACGTCACTGACAGTGCCGGGCATCCGTTACGTTATTGATCCAGGCACGGCGCGGATCAGTCGCTATTCTTATAAAACCAAAGTGCAGCGCTTGCCAATTGAGGCAATTTCACAAGCCAGTGCCAACCAGCGTAAAGGGCGTTGCGGTCGCGTGGCGGCAGGTATCTGTATTCGTCTTTATTCGGAACAGGACTTTTTAGGCCGCCCTGAATTTACCGACCCAGAAATTCTGCGCACCAATCTGGCCTCGGTTATTTTGCAGATGCTCGCGCTGGGTCTGGGTGATATGAGCCGTTTCCCGTTTGTGGAAGCGCCAGATAGTCGCCATATTAAAGATGGTTTACGTTTGCTGGAAGAACTGGGCGCCATTAATGGTTCAATTGATGGTCAGCATCCGCTGCGTCTGACACCGCTGGGCTGTCAACTGGCCCGAGTTCCACTAGACCCGCGTTTAGCGCGAATGGTTCTGGCGGCACCGCAATTTGGTTGTCTCGAAGAAATTTTGGTCATTACCTCTGCGCTGAGTATTCAAGATCCACGCGAGCGTCCGATGGATAAACAACAGGCATCGGACGAAAAACATCGTCGCTTTGAAGATCAAGATTCCGATTTTCAAGCCTTCCTCAATCTGTGGAATTATGTGCAGGAACAGCAGCAGGCGCTGAGTCAGAATCAATTCCGTAAACAATGCCAGAAAGAATTTCTCTCGTATTTACGGCTGCGTGAATGGCAAGATATTCATTATCAGGTGCGTCAGGCAACACGCGAGTTGAGTTTGACGATCAACCAAGATGCTGCGCCAGAGCAGGCGATCCACAGCGCTATTCTGACTGGTTTGCTCAGTCATATTGGTATGAAAGACGGCGACAAGTCGGAATATATCGGCGCTCGTAATGCGCGCTTTATGATTTTCCCCGGTTCCGGTTTATTCAAGAAACCGCCGAAATGGAGCATGGTAGCCGAGCTCACTGAAACATCACGGCTGTATGGTCGCACCGCAGCCCGTATTCAGCCGGAATGGATCGAACCACTAGCCGGACATTTGCTGAAACACAGCTACAGCGATCCGCGTTGGTCGAAAAAAGCTGGTGCGGTGTTAGCATCAGAGAAGGTCACCTTGTATGGCATCACTATAGTTGCTGATCGTGAAGTGCAATATGGTGATATCGATCCAGTGGTCAGTCGTGAATTGTTTATTCGACGTGCGTTAGTGGAAGGTGATTTCGAAACACGTCATCGCTTCTTTGCCGAAAACCGTAAATTACTGGCCGAAGTTGAAGCGTTGGAAGCAAAATCGCGGCGCCGAGATATCCTCGTTGATGATGAGACCTTATTCCTGTTTTATGATGCGCATATTCCCGCGGATGTGGTTTCAGCTCGTCATTTTGACAGTTGGTGGAAAACAGCCAGTAAAGAGTCGCCAGAACTGCTCAATTTCGAACGCGAAATGTTGTTGCAGGGTGATGCTTCACACATCAACGAACATGATTACCCTAACCAGTGGGTGCAAGGCCGGCTCAAATTCCGCCTTTCTTACCAATTTGAACCTGGTGAAGAGGCAGATGGGGTCACAGTACATATTCCGCTCCCACTGCTGAATCAGGTAGAACCAGTTGGTTTTGACTGGCTGATCCCCGGCATGCGCCACGAGCTGCTGGTCGCTTTGATCAAATCATTACCAAAACAATGGCGCAAGAATTTTGTGCCAGC
>CAIZDF010000229.1 GCA_903931645.1 uncultured Tolumonas sp. | reverse complement strand
CAACCGGTAATGGCCGTCGGGAATCTTACGCCGCATTACCGATGCCGCGTATGACCAATACCTACATGCTGGCCGGTGAACATGATCCGCAAGAGATCATCACTTCGGTAAAGAAAGGGATCTATGCGCCGAACTTTGGTGGTGGTCAGGTGGATATCACCTCCGGCAAGTTTGTGTTTTCGGCCTCAGAAGCTTATTTGATCGAAAATGGCAAAATCACCGCACCACTCAAAGGGGCGACACTGATTGGCAATGGTCCAGAAGCGATGAAACAAGTCTCGATGGTAGGTAACGATCTGGCGCTGGATAAAGGTGTCGGCGTGTGCGGTAAGGATGGTCAGAGTGTGCCGGTCGGGGTTGGTCAGCCAACGCTGAAACTGGACGAGCTGACGGTGGGTGGTACACAGTAACCCCAAAGAAAATGGCGTGAATATTCACGCCATTTTTTATTTCGTTCTTATCGGTTCAGAAAGCCATTACAGCTGTTCTTCCATGTGTTCACGTAGATATTTGAACAGTTCACGGAATGCCGCTGGTGGATGGTTCGCGGCTTGTTCTTTCTTCACGCGACTCACCAGTTGACGCAGTTTCTGACGTTCCAGGGTATGACATTCCCCGATCACGGCATTGATTGCATCGTCACCCTCTGCAATCAATTTATCACGCCACTGTTCCAGTTTATGCAAACGCGCATTGGTGCTGTTATTGCGGCTGTGGATTTGGTCCAGCACAGCTTTAATTTCGGTAATATCACGGTTACGCATCATTTTACCGACAAATTGCAGGTGGCGGCGCAGTGCTTCGTGTTTACCTTTCAGCTTATGCCCCATGGCAATCGCGTCGATCAGATCTTCATCCAGTGGCACACGTTCCAGCTCAGCAGGTTTTAAGTTGACCAGCTCTTCGCCCAGTTTTTGCAACGCAGCGGCTTCACGTTTCAGACCTGTCTTGCTGACGTAATCGTCATCCGACTCATCGTGGGTTGGTTTTTGATGATTCATGGTGTCACTCTTCCTTAATTCCTCCCTTATATGGTAACAGGTATCTGTGATAGCCTGTGAAAAAATGCAGCAGGGCTTGGCAGACATGAATTCTCAGGAACAAATTTTACAAGAACAGCACAAACTTGAACGTGTCGTGAGCGATGCGTTACAGATCGCTCAGGAGTTGGGTGCCGATACCGCAGAAATTTCCATCAGTAAACAGACTGGCATCTCCATTAACACCCGTGGCGGTGAAGTCGAAAATATCGAATTTAACAAAGATGGCGCACTCGGCATCGCGATCTATCGTGATGGCCGTAAAGGTTCATCTTCTACCGCGGATTTGAGCGTCAGTGCCATTCGTCGTTGTATCGAAGCAGCGCTGGAGATCTCGCGTTATACCGCCGTTGACCCTTGTGCTGGGTTAGCTGATCGTGACCTGATGGCGTGGGATGCACCGGATCTGGATCTGCTGTATCCGGTCGCGCTGGAGCCGCAATACGGTATCGAGCTGGCGCGGCGTTGTGAACAACATGCGCTGTCGTTAGATAAGCGCATCAAACAGTCAGATAACGGCAGTTTTTCCAGTCACCATGGCATCAAGGTCTATGGCAATACACATGGCTTTGTAAAAGGTTACGCTGCCAGCCGTCATTCGCTCAGCTGCGTGCTGATCGGTGAGCAAGACGGCGATATGCAGCGTGACTACAGTTACAGCACAGCGCGTGAGTTGTGTGATCTGTGGACACCGGAACGTATCGCCGAAGACGCGGTAAGCCGTACGGTATCGCATTTGGGTGGTCGTAAGATCGCGACTACCGAAGTGCCGGTGTTATTCCTACCGGAAGCGGCGAACAGCCTGTTTGGTCATCTGGTCTCTGCGATCAGTGGTGGCAACCTGTATCGTAAATCAACTTTCCTGTTGGATAGCCTTGGGCAACAGCTGTTCCCGGATTGGTTCCAGATCAACGAATTTGCGCATCTGCCGAAAGGGCTGGCGAGCTCACCGTTTGATGGCGAAGGTGTGCGCACGCAAGATCGTTCCATCATCGAAAATGGCGTACTGCAAACCTACCTGCTGACTGCGTATTCGGCACGGAAACTGGGTCTGCAATCGACCGGTCATGCGGGTGGTATCCATAACTGGCGTGTTGACGGGCAAGGTCAGAGTCTGGACACGCTGATGAAGCAACTGGGCACGGGTTTGATCGTCAGTGAACTGATGGGGCAGGGCGTGAATATTGTCACCGGCGATTATTCACGTGGTGCGACCGGCTTCTGGGTGGAGAACGGGCAGATTGCTTATCCGGTGGAAGAGATCACCATCGCGGGTAATCTGAAAGATATGTTCCGTCAAATTGTGGCGGTGGGTAATGATATCGATCCTCGCTGCAGTTTACAGAGTGGTTCCGTGCTGATTGAACGGATGAAAATTGCGGGGAATTAAGCAGAAATGACAGACGGCCATGTAGGCCGTCTGCTATGCAAAGCAATTACTCTGCAGTGCCTTCTTTACGGAAGGTACGTGGGAAGTTACGCAGTTGTTTGCTGGCTTCACGACGTTGTTTCGACAGCTCAGCACCGACGATGGTCAGGTCATCCACACGATCTTCATAATCACCTTTCATATTGTGGATGATTTCCAGAATGTCGTCGTAGCTCATACCTGGTTTCAGGTATTCGGTCAGGTTAGCCAGCAGCGCAACACGTTTCTGGTTGTCACGGATTTTGCGGGCATTGTCTTCGATTTCACGGGTCATCTTGTTTTTCAGACGAGCCACACGTACGAATTCCAGAATGTTATTCATTTCGTTGTTTTGCATTGTGTTATCCACCATTCTCAGCTTGTTGATTCTTCTCTGACCACTGGTTATTTGCTGTGGTTTGTTCTCATCCTGCCATGTTTACGACGCAAGAGCCAGATCCTGATTTAGTAAATCGGCCAATTCAATAATATCCACACTCCGAGTCCGCCTTCCAGCAAATATTGCCAGTGGAACTCGCGACGCCACAGGCCGGCGAGAAAAAATCCGCCTGCCAGCGCGATCGCCGCCAATGGGTAATAAATCAGCTCATCCATTTGATCAAACAATGACAGCAGCAGTAAACGCAGTGATGATGGCAGCCAGATCCCCAGCCAGCCGAGCACAATAATGCCGGGGACGATACCTAAGGCAAGCGAACTGAGACGGACTTTCGGATTCAGCGGCATACGCCAGCGTGAAGGTGACATGGCGTTATCCTTTCTCTTTCAGCATGGCGCGTAAATTGGCGATCCCGGTTTTGCCTTTCTCTTGCCGTTGTTCGGCACTGGCGGGCTCTTTGCGCAGTTCCCACTGCAGATCATCTTGTGGCAATTCCAGCAGGAAACGGCTGGGTTCCGGGTTCATCGTGGAGCCAAACTGGCGGCGCTCTTTGCATAACACAAAACTCAGTTCGGTCTGCGCACGGGTAATACCCACGTAGGCCAACCGGCGTTCTTCATCGATGTTGTCTTCATCAATGCTGACCTGATGCGGCAATAGGCCCTCTTCCATACCGATCATAAACACATATGGAAATTCCAGCCCTTTTGAGGCGTGCAGGGTCATCAATTGCACTTGATCCAGCTCTTCATCACCTTCGTTGCGCTCCAGCATGTCGCGTAACGTAAAGCGCGCGACGGCCTCACTTAAGCTCAGTGCCGGTTCGTCTTGCTGCGGATCGCCCGCCAGCATGTCGGTCAGCCAGCGATATAAGGTCGACACGTTTTGCATGCGCATTTCCGCCGCTTTCGGGCTCGGTGATGTTTCGTATAACCAGGCTTCATAGTGAATATCTTTGATGAGATCGCGCACTACCTCTTCACTGTTGCCGCGTTCGGCATTATCGCTCATGCGACATAACCATTCGCAGAAATGGCGCAGTGCCTGTAAGCCTCGGCCATGCAGGTGTTGCTCTAAGCCAATTTCAAAACTGGCGGCATAGAGACTTTTACCCCGTTGATTGGCATATTGCCCCAGTTTTTCCAGTGTAGTGGGGCCAATTTCGCGTTTCGGCAAATTCACTACACGCAAGAAGGCATTGTCATCATCGGGGTTCACCAGCAGGCGCAGGTAAGCCATGATGTCTTTGATTTCAGTGCGCGAGAAAAACGAGGTGCCACCGCTGATTTTGTACGGAATGCGGTTTTGCATCAGGATCTTTTCCAGCAAGCGCGATTGATGATTACCGCGATACAAAATGGCTTAATCCTTCCATTT
>CAIZDF010000228.1 GCA_903931645.1 uncultured Tolumonas sp. | reverse complement strand
GGTGCGGCAATCAGACCGGTACGTTCTTTGATGTCTTTGATAATGCTGTGCGTGCGGTCGCGGGTGCCGGAGTTCGCGCCATAAGTGACTGATACAAATTTCGGTTTCAGTTTGCTCAGGCGTTCAATCGAGTTCCACAGCGTCAGTTCCATACTTTCAGTGGCTGGCGGGAAAAACTCAAATGAAACATTAATATCGCCATTCAATTCGGCCAGATTCTGGTTCAGGGCTTCTACCTGACGTGCGCTGTCAAAACTCATGATTACTCCTTGCCTGCCTTACGGCCTGTGGGACGGAAGGCTCCGCTTCCTGCATCGACCAAACAAAACAGATGTTTGGACGTCTAAATGTCTATACATCTTATTTGAACTGTTCAGAATGTCAACATCTCACATTAAGCATATCTGACATTCTGTTTTCCGTCGTTATTCTGCCGCCGACATGGTTTGCAGCATGGCACCTAAACCACTGTAACGCTCGGTCTGTTTACGCACCATCAAGGCCAGCACCTCGGGTGTGGCAAACAGATCCAGTTGTTCACGCGCGCGGGTGATGCCAGTGTAGAGCAATTCGCGCGTCAGCAGCGGGTTCACTTCGGGCGGCAACAACAGCAGGGTATGGGTAAACTCCGAACCTTGCGATTTGTGCACTGTCATCGCCCACGCCGTGTCGTGAGCCGGCAAACGACTGGGCAGAAAACCGTGCGCTTTGCCATCGGGCAACACACACCAGACCCGCAGCCGTTCGCCATCGCTGGCAGCAATCCCAATATCGCCGTTATACAGGCCCAGTCCATAGTCATTTTCGGTGATCATCACAGGGCGGCCAGCAAACCACTCGCCGCTCATCTGTAATTTACCCTGCGCTTGCAGACGCTGGCCGATGGCTTGATTCATGCCATTAATGCCCCACGGCCCGTCGTGTAACGCGCACAACAGCCGGATTTGATTAAACGTCTTCAAGAGATCAATCGCATTATCAGATGTAACAGGCGCAGCAAGCAGAGCCAAATAGGCGTGATAACCTTTGGCAGCGACGCTGATGGCCATCTCGAGCCGTTGTTCGTCACTGTGCAGGCGGATATCGCGATAGTCTTGTGCCCACACGGCATGCGCCGCTTTCACGTCCCCATTGTTCACCGCTTCCGCCAGTTTGCCGATGCCGGAATCGGCCGCAAACCGATAGCTTTTACGCAGCAAACAAAGCCGGTCGCGCAGAGGGTGCCCCGCGGGTTGCACATAATTTTGCAGCTCGTAACCGGTGCGTTGTTGCAGTTGCTGCGCTTGATGCGCACTTAACCCCTGCGCGACAAACTGGCAGATATCGCCGAGCACCGCACCGGCCTCCACCGACGCCAGCTGATCTTTATCACCGAGTAAAATCAGGCGTGCCTGCGGCGGTAAGGCTGCTAGCAAACGCGCCATCATCGGTAAATCGATCATCGAGGCTTCATCGACCACCAGCACTTCAAGCGGCAACGGATTTTGCCCGTGATGACGAAACTCCGGTAAACCGGGGATCACCCCGAGCAAACGGTGCAAGGTGCTGGCTTGCGTGGGAATACCGGCCAGCCACGCCGCATTCACCTGCCCCGCTAATTCGTTTTTTGCTTTGGCGATCGATTCCGTCAGCCGTGCCGCCGCTTTACCGGTCGGCGCTGCCAACCGGATCAACAACGGCTGTTCGCTTTGCGCCACCAGCAGTGCCAGCAGTTTCGTGACGGTAGTGGTTTTACCCGTGCCGGGGCCACCGGAGATCAGCGTAAAGCGCCCGTCACAGGCAGTAGCCACAGCGACCGCTTGCCAATCAACTTCCGACTGTGGCGTAAACAGTTGTCGCAACTGCTGGGCTAATTCGGGTCTATCAGCATTCGTTGTTACTGGCAAACTGGCTTGTTGTAACCAGCACGCCACCTGCTGTTCGAAACGAAAATAACGACTGAGATAAAGACGATGGCTAAACAGCGTCAGCGGTTGGACTTGTTCATCGATTTGCGCCGGATCGGTGATCACGCGTACCAGCGGGCTGTGTTGCAACTGTTCCATCAGTGCTGCAACTGTTGTTGTCGGCCAATCAAATACATTGTCGGCAAACTGAGTCTGCCACTGCGCCAACCGTTCCGGCCAAGTCGTGAGATCAAAACAGACATGGCCACGCCCCAGCTCTTGGCTGGTCATCGCCACCGCCAGCTGGATGCTGTCATCCGCATCCCAGCGCGCTAATAACTCGGCGAGCTGCACATCCAGATCGCGCAATAGTCGGGCGTCTAATAACGTTTGCCACAACGGGGTTAATGCAGAAGAGTGGGCGGTCATTACATAGTTTCCCCGCTGGTTACGGCCGCTTCGCCGGCAAATAAGGCATCTAACGCGTCGATATGTGTTTTATCCGGTTTGGTGGCATACACACCACTGCCCGCCTCACCGTTCATGCCGCGCAAAAACAAATAACAGACACCACCGATATGCTGGTCATAATCGTAATCGGGCAAACGGCAACGCAGATATCGGTGTAACGCCAACGTATAAAGCTGATATTGCACATCGTAACGATGCTCAATCATGGCTTGCGCCATCGCTGCTTGCTGATAGGCCGCCGCATTATCGCCGAGATAATTCGATTTATAATCGACCACGTAAAAACGACCCTGATGCTCAAACACTAAGTCGATAAAACCTTTCAGCATGCCCTGCACCTCATTAAATGCCAGTGCCGGTGCTTGGGCGGAAAGCGGATCACCCGCGGCCAGACAACGATTGAGATGGTGAGCGGACAGTGCGGACAGCGGTAGCAAAAACTCCATCTCACTTAAGCAATGCTCAGGGGTTAATTGCGCCAGCGACAAACCAGGGAACAACTCACTGGTTAAGATCTGTTCCAGCCACTGTTCCAGCAACGGCAACCAAGGCTCCGGCTGCCAATCGTGGCTCAGTTGCACACCTTGCAGATGTTGCACAATCCACTGCTGACGACTGGCCTCATCAGCACCAAAATCGAGATCTTCCAATAAGCTATGCAGGAACGTACCGGCATGCGCACCACGCGGAAAACTGAACACATCAAAACGTGGCGCAGACGGTTCGATTTCGCTCATCACCAACGGCGCAGCCGGTTTGGGTGTCGCAGAACCATGGCTGACCGTGAGTGCCGAATAAGAGGTCACCCGCCAGGTGCGCTCCACCTGCCCGCTAAACTGCCGTGCTTGAGCGGCGGGTAATTGGGTTTTCGCCTCCTGATACGGGTTGGTTGGAAAAGCGATCTCCGCCACTTCTGCCGCTAAATCATGATTATTCTGTGTACGCAGCCACTGGCGAACTCGCTGGGTTAGCGCCGTATCGCTGTCGTTTTTCAGCAAATAATCCAGCGCCGCCGGACGATCGTCTTTCGCCTTGGTTTTGCTGTTGGCTTTCAGATCAGCCAGCCCCAGCCAAGTGACAAACACACCGCGAGTTAAGGCCACATACAGCAGCCGCAGATCTTCCGCCAAACGATCTTCGGCAGCTTGCTCCCACGCCTCATCCGAACCGGTCAGATCAAGTCGCACGCCGTTATCAGTGTGATAACGCGGTGTGTCATTTCCTCGATAAGCACAGATAAACGGCAGCAACACCAAACCATATTGCAGCCCTTTTGATTTATGGATGGTGACGATCTGCACGCGCTGACGCTCGGAATCGAGCCGCAGTTGTTGCTCGTCCGCATCGCCATTTGGTTGCTGGCAACGCTCCAGTAACCAGCGCAGTAATGCATGTTCACCGTTTAGCGTACTGGAGGCGGTTTGCAGCAGTTCGCCCAAATGCAGTACATCGGTCAGTTGGCGCTCGCCATTCACTTCACCTAACAAACGTTCAGGGATCTGATACCAGAACAACCACTGGCGTAGCATCGGCAAAATGCCCCGTTGTCGCCATAACTCGCCGGCCTGCCGGATGCGCTCGACGGTCTGCTCCCACAAGGTTTCATCGTCATTCAGGTTGGCCAGTTGCGTCACCGTCCAGCCTTGCAGGCCGGTCGCCATCGCAGCTCGGATCAACATCTCATCTTGCGGGTTGAGGCAAGCTTCCAGCAAACGCGCCACATCGTGCGCTACCGGTTGTGCGAACACCGACTCCCGGTTGGAAAGATAGACGCTGGCAATGCCGCACTCGTGCAGTGCTTGCTGCATCACTGCGGCTTCGCGCCCGCTGCGCACCAGCACCGCAATATCATTCGGTCGTAATGCCTTATCATCCAGCGTGGCCTGCTGCTTTTGTGCCGCCGTCAACCAGGTATGAATTTGCGCGGCAGCCGCCCGCGCCATGCGTTGCTGATAGGCCGCACCACTGACGTCCTCCTCTAATGGGAAGCAGCACTGCAACGCAGTTTGCGGCTGCCCGTCCAACACAAAGCCCGCGTCTTTACCTTTTGCGTTAACCGCTTCAAACGGAATACTGTCTTGATAAATAAACGGTGCGTGGGAGTTGGCAAACAAGGCGTTGACCGCCCGCACTAATTCATCGGTGGAACGGTAGTTGGTTTGCAGCGTGTAATGGGCAGCAACCTGCTGTTTCGCGGCAATATAGGTAAAAATATCGGCACCACGGAACGCATAAATCGCCTGTTTCGGATCGCCGATCATGTAAAACCCGCATTCCGGATTTTGTGCATAGAGCGTCGAAAAGATCTGATACTGCAGCGGGTCAGTATCCTGAAACTCGTCAATCATGGCGACCGGATATTGCTCGCGAATGCGTTCCGCCAGCACATTGCCGCGCTCTGAGCTTAATGCCCGCGCCAGATTGGCCAGCAGATCATCGAACGACAGTTGTTGCTGCCGTTGCTTTTGTTGCTGTAAGCGCGCGCGCACTTGCGTCAGCGCATCGGCAATCACCACATCATCGATATCGTTCGGTTGTGCCAACAGCGTTTCTATCTGGTCAAACAACGGGTGCGTTGGCACGACACCGGTTTTGGTTTTTGCTGCCAACACCGACGCGGAAAAGTTTTCCAGCGCCTTAGGTAGCTGATAACCTCTAAGCGGTGCATTTACCCACTCACTGACTTTATTCAGCCAGTTCGGCAGATTCTTTTTCGAATAACTTTGTTTACTGACCCCCGATGCCGTGATCACCGCTTCAAGGCTACCCACTGCTGCGAGCCATGCTTCTCGTAAACCATTTAACCGACCGATGATCGTCTGATGGCGCTCGGCCAGCGTCTCACTGGTGCGCGGCTGACATTGCAACCCCGCCAACGCCAGATGCGGGCTGATCTCGCGCAACAAGGCATCCGGCCCTTTCCAGTGATCGAGCAGCGCTTGCGCCAGCAAGGCATCGGCTTGATAAGTGATGTGTCGCCAAAAATCAGCCACCGCTGAAGCACGCAGATTCTGCTCTTCAGTTAAAAATTCATTATCGAACAGACTGCCCGACTCAAAGGCGTTTTGCGTCAGCATACGCTGGCAAAAACCATGAATGGTGTAGATCGCCGCTTCATCCATCTGCCGCTCAGCAGTCAGCAACTGGCGTAACGCCAACGCTTTGTTCGGGCATTCATCCAGCAAGCGTTGGATCAGCGGGTCTTTGCTAAAGCCCGCCTCAATTGCCCGTCGCGTGTCACGGATCGCTTTTAAGATACGCTCACGCAACTCTGCGGTTGCCGCTTCGGTGAAGGTCACCACCAGAATGCGATCAACCAGCAGCGGCGTGCCAAACCCTGCCTCAGCCGCGCCATGCCCCAGCAATAACCGCAGATACAACCCAGCAATGGTATAAGTTTTACCGGTACCCGCACTGGCCTCGATCAGGCGTAATCCACTGAGCGGAAAACTGAGAATATCCAGTGGCTTACTCATGTTCTTCCTCCTGCAAATGCTGGCGTAATGGCAGCAATAATTGCACCGCCCAAGCTTGTATATCCGGCCAATGATCATCGGTGAGTTCAGGGAAACAGCGCGCTAAATAGGTGTCTTGCACTTCACCAATCACAAACGAACCATCACCCATATAGGTTTTCTGCGCCGACTCACGGGCCTGTAACTGCTGCGCTGCATCGCCCAGATCGCCACTTTCGGTCAGGGCTTTTTCCAGCCACACCCACGCCGTGTTCATCGGTAAACAGAGCGGGCGCTGCATGCCAGCCAGAAACGCCGCCCACCACAATTGCAGCTGTGCTCGTGCATCATCGACACTCAGCACCTCAAGTGTCCATTCACCTAAGTTGCCGTTGTCCAAGGCCAGCAACTGTGTTGGTTTGCTCAGTTTTCCTGCTGCCGATAAAGCAAGATGTTCCAGCCAGATCGCCACCAGCCAGCTGGCTTTGAGTTTACTCACTCGGTGTCGCACCAACTGGCCGTTATAAACGTCACCGACACTACCCAGCAACTGCCAATTGTTGAAATCCAGATGGAAAGTTTCGCGTTGTGCTTGTGCCAGCGGCCATGTTTGCATCGCCATAACCAATGGCGTGAGATTGTTGGCATCACCCTGCAGCGCCAGCTTGCCAAACTCACCATCGGGCAACTGCCCTTCGGCCAGCAAGCGCGGTTGCCAAACAGCCTCTGCCACGCCGAGCCGCTGATAACGTAACAAACGCTCACGCAGCTGATATTGCTGCAGTTTATCCAGCCAAAACGGCTCGCTGTCTTCTAATGCGGCTTCACGTTCCACAAACTGCACACGCAGGCGTCGGCGGAAAAATCCCGCCACCGGATTGCGGAAAAAACGCAGCCAGTCGGCCAGTTCAATCTCGGGTTTCTGTTTGGTGATATTAAGCTCATCAGGTAATGGCAGCTCACCATCAAAAAAGCCGGCATTCCCCGTCGGGGACAATGCTGGCAGCCAATCGGCGGCATAACTGAACAGCCGCGCCCCAGCCACTTGCGCATCCGGCGCAAAATAGCGGGCATCGTAAGGCACCAACGGATGTTCGGTCAGCAGATGCGCCAGCAATCGTTCTTCTTGTTCCGCCTCGTTACCATCACTCGCTGTCGCTAGACAAAATGCGCGCTGACAATACTCCTGCAATTCGGTGACCAGCACCGATGGCATCAGATGCCGGTTATCGGTGGCACTGTGCGAGACATACGAGATATAAAGTTGTTCTTGTGCGGCGAGCATAGCCTCTAAAAACAAATAGCGGTCGTCTTCGCGGCGTGAACGATCGCCTTTGCGTGGCTGGTTGGCCATTAAATCAAAACCCAACGGTGGCATGCTGCGCGGATACAAGCCATCGTTCATGCCCAGCAGGCACACCACTTTAAAGGGGATCGCACGCATCGGCATCAGGGTGCAAAAATTAACCCGTCCAGCGAGGAATTGCTGCCCACCCCGCACCGCGTTCAGCTCACTTTGCAGATGATCGTGGAATACGGTCAACGGCAGTGGCGCCTGATAATTCATCTGCGACAGCCGTTGCTGCCAGCTTTGCACGGTCGAACGGATCAGGCTCAGTGCCGTTGCATCCTCTTCATCGAGCTGCTCTTCCGGCAGGTAAAAATCGAGTAACAGCCGATCAACTAAATTCTGCCATTCGGTGATCGGCCGTGCCGTTTCCAATTCATCACGCAACGCCAGCACTTGGCTGATAAAACGTGCCAGTTGGCCGAGTTTCACCGCATTTTGCCCTTCAATCGCGGTGTACGGTGCGACATCGGCAAACAGGGTTTCGTTGCCACTGGCAAAGCCGAGCAGCATCCGTTCCAACCCGAACAACCAGGTATGCCGCGCACGCGGTGGTAACTCGAAGCGCTCACCATCGGCCGGCGCCAGCCCCCAGCGCACGCCTGACTCCAGCGCCCAGCGTCGCAACGTAGTCAGATCACTTTCCGCCAACCCGAAGCGTTTTAGCAGCGCGGGCACCGCCAGCAATTCCAGCAACTCGGTCGCAGTACAACGTAAACTCGGCAGCGACAGCAAGATCAGGAAACTTTGCAGTAACGGATTTTCCTGCGTTGCCGAGCGGTCAGAAATCGAAAACGGAATATAGCGCTCACCGGCGGCACTGCCGAATACCGCTTGGATATAAGGGCCGTAGCGATTGATATCCGCCACCATCACCACAACGTCTTTCGGGGTCAGGTTTGAGTCAGCACCAAAACGTTGCAGCAGTTGGTCATGCAGCACTTCCACTTCGCGTAACGGGCTGTGACAACCATGCAGCACCAGCGATCGATCATCTAAAGTCACGTTTCGTTTCGGCTTGATACGGGTGCCATCTTGCAGCTCCAGCAGATCTTGCTGCACCAGATGCAACAGGCTATCGCTGTTGATCTCCGCAAAGGCATCAATTTCCGCCGCACTGATCTCCGCCAGCAGCGCCAGATAATCACGCCCCTGTTTGCCCAGCGACACCAATAACGGGTTGCCCTGCTGTTCGCCGTCATCGCTGAACAGCCGTGCTAATTCGGTCTCGGGTAAGAGTGGCTGCTGCAATTCCGCCTGCTGCCAACGTTCACGGCGCTGCGCCAGCAAGTTATTCAGCACCCGCCGGTTGAGCTGATTCTCTTCCTGCAGATCGCCCCAGTAATAGCGGCACGGATTGGTGAGCAGCAGATGCACTTCGCAATGCTCTCCCAGCGCCATCAGTGCTTCCAGATAATGCGGTGGCAGCGATGAGATGCCAAACACAAACAATCGCTGCGGCAGCACCGCCTTTGGTTTACCAGCTTTTAGCGTGTTGATAAAACTCGAAAACAAGTTAACCCGATGCAAATGACTGGCTTGTTGCTCCGTCAGTGCTACCAGTTTGCGCCACAACACCGGCTGCCACGGCTGCGCCTCCGCGCCCAAAGTGCCATCTTGTTCCCAATCAACAATCCAGTCCGGCCGATAAACCAGATATTGGTCAAACAAGTCGGCAATACGCTGGCACAACTGATAACAACGACGGCCATCATCGTCTTGCGCCAGATAACCGGCCAGTGGAGCAAACAGATCCTCGTCCATGCATTGCGGTAACAACTGCATCAGTCGCCACAACATGCCGGGTTTGGTATACGGATTTTCTTTCGGCACTTCCGGCAGCACCTGATGAAACATCTGCCAGATAAAACTCGATGGCAGCGGAAAGACGATATTCGCCGCCACACCCAGATCTTGTGCCAGTGCTTGTTTCAGCCACTGCGCCATGCCAGGGCTTTGCACCAGAATAGTTTCTGCCGCCAATGCTGGTTGCAGTGGCGACAATTGAATGAGATGTGCTAACAGACTTTTTAGAACATCCAGCTGATTGGAGTGATAAACCCTGAACATGCCTGCTACCTGTGTCTAAACTGCGCTGCAATGATATCGATAATAGAGGAAAGCGGCCGCTCATCACTATTCGTTTGGGCACAATCTTCGGAAAAATCGATTATTTAGCCGGTCAACAATCCGATAGCATGACTTTTTGCAGTGATTTGCATCATAAAGTTGAAATATTACGCAGACAGGGCAAAAATGCGCATCTTGGTCACACCCTCACTCTGACCAATAAACTGAGCATGTAAAAAAACAAAACCGATAAATAGCCAAACTAACTCAATTAGCTTGAATCAAGTAACAATTACAGGACCCTTATGAACATCATGCGCAATGCCATTCCGGCTCTGCTGTGTGGTCTGACCCTGACCAGTTTGTCAGCGTCGGCCGTTGAATACCCGTTGCCAGCAGCAAACAGCCGCTTAGTTGGCCAGAATATTGAGTATGTTGTCCCTGCCGACAGCAAACAACCACTGGAAGCGATCGCTGCCAAATACCAGATCGGCCTGAGTGGCATGATGGAAGCCAACCATGGTGTTGATCCTTACCTGCCAAAACCAGGCAGCACGCTGATCATTCCACAACAGCTGATCCTGCCGGATACCCCGCATGAAGGCGTTGTCATCAACGTGGCGGAAATGCGTCTGTATTATTATCCAAAAGGCAAAAAAACCGTCGAAGTGCTGCCAGTTGGTATTGGTCAGCTGGGTAAAGATACGCCGGAAAACTGGGTAACCTCAGTGCAACGGAAACAAGCCAACCCAACCTGGACCCCAACCGCGAAAGTGCATAAAGAATATGCCGCCATGGGTGAACCGTTGCCTGCCGTAGTTCCTGCTGGCCCAGAAAACCCAATGGGTCTGTTTGCGCTGTATGTCGGTAACCTGTATGCCATTCACGGCACCAACGCCAGCTTTGGTATCGGTCTGCGTGTCAGCCACGGCTGTATTCGTCTGCGCAATGACGATATCAAGCACTTGTTCAGCGTAGTTCCTGTTGGTACTCGCGTACAATTCATCAACCAGCCAGTGAAAGCCACCCAAGAACCGGATGGTCGCCGTTATCTGGAAATACATGAGCCACTGTCACGCACCATGGAAGAGCTCAACTCGACAGAACAGGCTTCATTACCAATGACCGCAGGCATCGGCCACTTCATTGCGAAAGCAGATACTGATTCGCATGTAGTTAAGCAAGCATTGGAAGACCGTACTGGTTTACCAGTTCAGATCAATCCGCAAACCAAATAATCTTTGCAGATTGCCTTCAAACCTCGCTGCGGCGGGGTTTTTTTATATCTGGAAAAAATGAGATAACACGATGACAGATAAAATTGGCTGATAAATGGGAGAGAAAAGACAGAGAGAGAATTATGAAATGAAATTATCCGCGGCCCAAAAATGATGAGGCACCGCAAAAGCAGTGCCACATCAGAGGGTTCATCACCAAGAAATAATTATTTCTTGTAATGAGTTGCCAGGTTGTCCAGACGTGCGTTAGCGCGAGCAGCTTCTGCTTTAGCGTCAGCAACGTCAGCAGCCAGTTTGCTCTGACCGTCTTTGATTGAACCAACTTCAGTAGCCAGCTGGTCAACTTTACCAGTCAGGGTCTGAACGTCAGATTCGATTTTAGAGGTGTTTGCACAACCAACCAGCAGGGTTGAGCTCAGAGCGATGGTGCCCAGCAGTACTTGATACTTGTTCATGATAACTCCTTTGACTTTATTAGGATGGCTTCAAAGCCTCAATAGTATGACACAAAAACGGCCATACGAATCAATACTAACGGAGATTTTTTTGCATTTTGCACACAAAAACTCAATGTACTGATCCTTGGCGCTATCTTCTCCGATTTGTGCTCATCAAACAATCGCTATGATAGGACTCAGACAGAAAAAACACGAAAATTACCCTGTTACATCAATTTTTGAGTGATTTTTTTGCCATAAGTGCGTCAATTGGGTCACCAGATCAGCTCGAGTATAGGGTTTCGTTAATAATGGCCAGTTCAACTTGGCAACTTGTTCACTAAAATCATGCCCACTGACTAACAACAATTTTAAATCGGCGTTCAGTTGTTGTGCTTGCTGCACTATTTCGATGCCACTGGCCTGACCGGGTAAAACAATGTCACTGATCAGCAATTTTACATCAGGAATCGTTTTCACCCATGTCAGTGCCTGATTACCACAATCGGTATCCATGGTCAGACAACCGATGCTATGCAGATATTCACACAATGTTTGTCGTACATCGGTCTGATCTTCCAGCACCACCACTAATGGCATCTCATTTTCTGACCATACCGGTGTGGGCATAGCCGCTGTCGTTAATGCAATCGGTTCAGCCTCTGCACAGGGTAATTGCAGACGCACACAACTGCCGCGTTGTGGTTCGCTGTCAATTTGCACGCGCCCACCCGACTGGCGCACAAAACCGTACACCATCGATAACCCCAGCCCACTGCCCTTACCGGCCGCCTTGGTAGTAAAAAATGGTTCAAACACCCGCCGCAACACTTCCGCAGTCATACCACAACCTTGGTCAATCACCTCGACCGTGACCATATCCTGTATCCGACCGCTGGTGCGCTCTACGCGCTGGTTGAACAAACGAATACGGATGGTGCCACTACGCCCCTCCATCGCATCACGCGCATTCACCACCAGATTGAGCAAACTGTTTTCCAACTGGTTGGCATCCATCCAGGCCGCCCTTAAATCGGGCTGAATATCCAGTTCCAGCCGCAGAGTGGCCGGTAACGAGTGCTCCATCAGTTCGCGCAGGTTGGTGACCAGCTCGGCCAAATCGATGGCACGAGGGCGCAGTGCTTGTTTGCGCGAGAAAGCCAGCAGACGCTGCGTCAGCTGGGCGCCCCGTTCAGCCGCTTTATAAGCGCGTTCGATCCGCTGGCGTGTGCGTTCTTCAAGCTCATCAGTTTGCAGTAATTCCAGATTACCAAGAATGACAGCCAGCAGGTTATTAAAGTCATGCGCAATACCACCGGTCAGATGCCCCACCGCTTTCATTTTCTGGCTGTGGATCAGCTCAGCTTCCAGCACTTTCCGGTCGGTCCGGTCTAACACCATGCTGGCGATGCTTTTATTGGTCAGCCGGTTCAGACGCAATTCGACGTAACGTTCACCATCCAGCTGCAATTCCAGTGTCAGGACGCTGTCATCATCGCGCCACAGATGATCGGGCGAGAGTGGTTTGCCATCACTGCGTTGCGCACCGTGCTCTTGCAGACGTTGTAATAATTCACGGAAATGGCAGCCGTGGACGATCTGCTCCATTTGCAGCAAAGAGGCATATTGCGGGTTACACACCACCAACGCCCCTTCGGCATCAAACAGCGCGAAACCATCGCGGATGGAAAGAAAGGTGGTTTCCAGCTGAATGCTTTTTTCTTTAAACAGCTTGGTAACCCGCGCCAGTGAGGCAGCATTATTGGCAAATACGTTAAACGCCCGCGCCAAATCACCCAGTTCATCTTGCCGATGCAGTGCCGGTACCCGCACCGTGCGTTCCCCTTTGGTCAGCCGCGTCATAGCATCGGCAATTGCGGACACCAGCACACCCAGATTGTCGTAGATGTAATTGCCCGCTAACGCGGTAATGACCACCGCCAGCAAACCAAAGATTTCGATAGTGAAGGTGCTGGTTTGTAATTCACTGTGCGTGCGCTCGGCGCGCGAGCTGGCGGAGTTCACCACCAGCTGCACATACTGGTTGATGTCTTCATCCAGCAGGTTGACCAAAGCCTTGATGCGGAAGGTGTGATAAGCAATGGCCAGATCACTGTTTTGCAGTTTCTGATTCAGCTCATCGACCGGCTGCAAGGTATTACACAATTCCCGCAAGGTGCTGCGTCGTTCCGGATCAGCCTGATCAATGCCTTGTTGCCAGCGCTGGCGTAATAAAGACAGCTGCTTGAGTACGTCAGGCGAAGCCGGAATAGTCAGCGTCATCTCCAGCATATTGGCAAACAAGCTTTGCTCTAACGCGGTCGGCCAACCGACGGCATTTTCTTTCGCCAACAATTCCAGTTGCGATTGCGCCTGATAAATCACGCCGAGTAGGTCGTGACGTTCCAGATGGCGGGTGCGGGTCAGATCGAGCAGACGACGCACACTTTCTTGTAATTCATCGCTGCGTTTATGAATACGGTTGATCAGTTGCGGTTGTTGCTGTGCCAGCGGGGCGGCAGCCATTTTGGTTAATGAATCCCGTAACCCTTGCAGTGAGTTCTTCAATAAATCCGATTCACTTTGATACTCCATCGCGCCGATGACTTGCGTCAGACTCACTGCCACCGTCGCCACTTTCGCAGTTTTAACGCCCACTTCCATGCCGCTGCTCATTTCTGACAGCGTACTTTCCTGCATATCTGTGAGCAACCTCCCAGCATTGTTAAAACCAAAAACGGCAATGATGCCAATGGCCAGCGTTAACGACACCACCAGTAAGTTGAAGGACAACAGACGGCCACGAACACCAGAAAACAATGGCTTACGATGAAAAGAGGGTGACGACATGGCAATTTCTCACAACCAATTAGAGGTGTCAGAGTAGCCGCTTGGCAAGGTGAACAAAAGCGTCATTAACATTATGACAATTGTTAATCACACAAAACATACGCCATTTACACACCGGTGTTTTACTGCTGCCATGAAACTTCACCACGAGGCAGATGATGAGCGACAAACAACCCATTTTGGAGATGCGAAACATCGCCAAACGCTTCGGCCAGTTCTACGCCCTGAAAGATGTCAGCTTGACGGTCTATCCCGGCGAAGTGCATTCCCTGATGGGGGAAAATGGTGCCGGTAAAAGTACACTGATGAAAATTCTGGCGGGTGCTTACACTGCAACCGCCGGCGAAATTGCTATCGATGGTCAGCCTTACACCATCAATGGTCCGAAAGACGCGTTGAATGCCGGAATTACCCTGATTTATCAGGAAATCAATCTGGCACCTAACCTTACTGTTGCGGAAAACATTTTTCTCGGTTCAGAAATCACCCGTAACGGGATGGTGAACCGTCAGAAGATGGAAGAAGAAACCGAGTTGGTACTGGCCCGTCTGGCAGCACGTTTTAAAGCCTCGGCTAAAGTATCCAGCCTGAGTATTGCCGAACAACAGCAGGTGGAAATTGCCCGCGCGCTGCACCGTAACAGTCGTGTGCTAGTCATGGACGAACCGACGGCTGCGCTGTCTTCCCGCGAAACCGATATGTTATTTGCGCTGATCAAAAAACTGCGCAGTGAAGGGTTGGCAATCATCTATATCAGCCACCGCATGGCTGAAATCTATGAATTATCTGATCGCGTCAGCGTATTACGTGATGGTCAATATATCGGCAGCCTGATGCGCAGCGAACTCTCCGCCAGCGAACTGGTCCGCATGATGGTGGGCCGTCCACTCAATGATCTGTTCAACAAAGACCGCACCATAACCAAAGGTGACATGGTATTGGAATGCAATGATCTGACCGATGAAGACAAAGTGCTGTCTGGCACCTTGAATGTGCGGGCGGGTGAAATTGTCGGCTTGTCTGGTCTAGTCGGAGCT
>CAIZDF010000227.1 GCA_903931645.1 uncultured Tolumonas sp. | reverse complement strand
AGCAAACGATCGGCGGTGAAATTCAAATCGGGTAACACGTCAGTTACCGCAACTGCTTTCCAGATCTGGCAACCAGGGATGAGAGAACGTAATTTCTTAATATAGTTTTCGGATTCATCGCCATGGAGTTGCACGGCGCTCAGTTGCAGTGTTTCCACCAGTGATTGGATCATCTCTTTGTTTTCGTTGCGGAACACACCCACAAAGTTAAGTGGGGAAGCTTCGGTAATGGCGCGAGCTTGTGCGACAGAAACATTGCGCGGGCTGCCTTCCACAAAGATCAAACCGCCGAACACGGCACCTGCGGCATAAGCGGCTTTGGCGTCTTCTGCACGAGTCAGACCACAGACTTTGTTTTGCCCCAAAATCAGTTTGCGGCACGCCATATCCAGATCGGCTTCTTCCATCAGTGAACTGCCGACCAGACAACCGTTGGCGTAGTGCGCCAGCTCTTTCACCTGAGCATGGTGATAGATGCCTGACTCACAGATCACCACGCGATCTTTTGGCACTAAAGGCGCCAACTCCCGCGTGCGGTTGAGATCGATTTTCAGATCGCGCAGATCGCGGTTGTTGATGCCAATGACTTCCGCACCCAGTTCAACTGCACGGTTGATCTCTTCTTCGCTGATCGCTTCGGTCAGAATGCCCATGTTTAGCGATTTAGCCACCGCTGCCAGTTCACGATATTGAGCATCGTTTAACACTGACAGCATCAGTAACACCGCATCAGCCTGATGATGACGCGCCAGATAGATTTGATACGGGTCGATGATGAAATCTTTACATAGCACTGGCACCGAAACTTCTTTGCGCACTTGTGGCAGGAAAGCAAAATCGCCCTGAAAGTATTTTTCATCGGTTAACACAGAAATCGCGGAGGCATATTTGCCATACACTTTTGCGATCGCAGACGGAGAAAAATCATTTCGGATCAACCCTTTGGAAGGCGATGCTTTTTTGCATTCCAGAATAAACGCGGTTTTGCCGCGTAAGCCGCCGACGAAGTCACGATCACTTGGTGTCAGTGTCGCTTGGAAGGCTTCCAATGGCTGGCTGACTTTTCGTGCGGCAATCCAAATCTCTTTGTCTACAACAATTTTACCCAGCACGGTGGAGGCGAGCGCCTGATTAAACAACATCCTGTTACTCCTTATGACTCAACGTAGCGAGTTGAGTGACTTTATCCAAGGCATCGCCGCTGCGCAGTGTTTCAATTGCCAATTCCGCACCTTGTTTCAGGTCATCAGCTTTTCCGCCCATGACTAATAGCGGTGACAGATTGATGGCAATGGCGGCTTGTTGTGCGTCCGTGCCTTTACCGGCTAATAGTTTTTCAGTGATCTTGCGGTTTTCATCTGGATCACCGCCACGAATTGCTTCCAGCGTGTAATATTTCAGGCCGAAATCGGCGGGCGTCAGCGTGTGGTAACGAATATGTTCACCATGAATTTCAGCCACCTGCGTTTCACCATGGATTGCGATTTCATCCAGCCCGCTACCGTAAACGACCATGCCCTTTTGTAAACCCAGCTCACGTAAGGTTTCGGCGATCGGTTCCAGCAACAGCTCGGAATAGACACCCATTAACTGATATGTAGGGCGTGCCGGGTTGATCAATGGACCGAGCACATTAAAGAGAGTGCGGGTTTTTAATGCCTGACGAACGGGAGCGGCAAAACGCATCCCGCTGTGATATTGCGGCGCAAACAGGAAACAGATATTTGCTTCATCCAGACAATGACGCGCAGTTTCCGGGCTCATATCCAGCTTGATACCGAGTTTATCCAGCAAATCAGAGGAACCGGTTTTTGACGACACACTGCGGTTGCCATGTTTTGCGACTTTAATGCCACAAGTGGCACCAACAATCGCGGCAGTAGTAGAGATATTAATGGTATGCAACCCATCGCCACCGGTGCCAACGATATCGCAGAATTCATAATCCGGACGAGGAAATGGTTTGGCAGCAGCAATCAGCGCTTTAGCGGCACCCACGATTTCAGACGGGCTTTCGCCTTTGACTTTCAGTGCGGTCAACAATGATGACAGCACGAGCGGGTCCATCTCACCACGTAAGACTTCACCAAACAGTTGTTCGCTTTCAACGCTGGTTAATGACTCACCACGGTATAACCCTTCCAGAGAAACTGTCATGATCAGACCTCCTTGTCTGTTGCAGTGATAAAGGCCAGGCTCTGTGTCAGCAGTTGCGCACCTTCTGTCGTCATAATTGACTCAGGATGGAACTGGAAGCCCATCACGCGATCTGCGCGGTGTAATACGGCCATTGGCATTTCGCCGAAACGCGCAATCACTTCCAGTTCATCCGGCACATAGGTCGCGACCAGTGAATGGTAACGGGCGACCGGTAGTGGCTGACTCATACCCACGAACATGTCTTTACCACTGTGTTCGATTTTCGATACTTTACCATGAACGAACTCGCCGGCAGAGCCTACGGTGCCGCCGTAATATTCGCAGATCGCCTGATGACCAAGGCAAATGCCAATGATCGGCACTTTGCCACGGCATAAACCGATCAGCTCAATCATACAACCGGCTTCGTGCGGTGCACCGGGGCCGGGGGAAAGCACCAGCACCGGATTATCGGAGCTAGCCATGATCTGATCGAAAATCTGCTGGGCGGGCAGATTGTTACGATAAATCTTTACGCTGTGCCCAAGGCTGCGAAACTGATCGACCAAGTTATAAGTAAATGAGTCGAAGTTATCTAACAGAAAAATGGTGTTAGCCATGAGCGGCCTCCTTGTGCATTTGTGCCGCTTGCGAGGCTTGGGCGGTAATTGCAGCCAGTGTGGTACCGTGTGCCAGTGCAATAGCGTTTAATACCGCAGCGGCTTTACCGCGCGTTTCATCAGCTTCTGCCTGTGGTTTGGAATCAAACACCACACCGGCGCCGGCTTGCACATACGCAATGCCATTTTTTACAAACGCTGAACGGATCACGATGCAGGTATCCATATCGCCATCGCTATTCAGATAACCCACCGCGCCACCGTAGCTGCCTCGGCGTTTTTGTTCTACTTCACGGATCAGCTCTGATGCGCGGATTTTCGGCGCGCCGGTCAGCGTGCCCATGTTCATGCAAGCTTGATATGCGTGCAGAGCATCCAGATCGTGACGCAGTTTGCCAACGACACGGGAAACTAAGTGCATCACATGGCTGTAACGATCGACTTTCAACAGGTCTTTGACATAACGGCTGCCAGGTTCGCTGATGCGGGCAATGTCATTGCGGGCCAGATCAACCAGCATCATATGTTCAGCAGTTTCTTTAGTGTCTTGACGCAGTTCCAGCTCTAAACGACCGTCGAGATCGAGATTGATCGAACCATCGGCATTCAGGCCGCGGCGACGCGTGCCGGCAATCGGGTACATTTCCACCTGACGGCTCTTATGTTCGAATTTCACAGCACTTTCAGGGGAAGCACCGAATAGGGTGAAATCCTGATCGTTCATATAGAACATATACGGGCTTGGGTTGGTGCGTTTCAGCTCACGGTAAGCGATCAATGGTTGTGGGCATGGCAGGCTAAAACAACGTGATGGCACCACTTGGAAGATGTCACCTTTACGGATATTGCCTTTCAGCTTTTCGACATCCGCACAGTAGGTTTTATCGCTCTTATCAACATTTAACTGCGATGGCAGTGTCTCTTTTTTGGAAACAGAGCTGGCGCGGAAATGGTTGCAATACTCTTTCAAACTGGCCAGACGGTGTTGCAGGCGAGGCAGTTCATGCGCACCCGACTCACCACCAAATAAAGCGGCCTGCAGATGGGTGGTTTTATGAATGTGGTCGATGTGGATCAGCGTTTCTGCCACATAGAAGCAAAAATCGGGGCAGGTATTGTCACTGTCAGATACGTTTGGCAGACGCTCAAAATTGGCGATTAAGTCATAGGCAAAGATCCCACCGAGGAACAGATTCACGGCTTCGGCATCAACACTGTGAGTGAGCAGAGTACGCAAGCTGTCTAACACCGACAGTGCTTTCAGACGGCTGTCTTCATCTTGAATATCGGTATTTTCAGGGAAAATAAGCTGTAACTGATTGGCTTCCCGTTGCTTGTTGACGCTATCGGGTAACGTCGAAGCCAACAAATTCAGCACGGCTTCGCCGTTACTGTTCAGTGCGGTGGCCGTGACGGTGTGGCCTTGGCAAACCATTCGAACGCAGGCATCAATCAATAACATGCTCTGGGTACCGGTTTTAGTATCGATTTCGGCTGATTCCAGCAACAGGCTGTTATCAGCGGGTTCGGTCAGTTGGGTAAACAGTTCTAATGGATCAGCGACATAATGAGCTTTCTCACGCAGCGTGAGACGTTGACCGGTTGGGAGAGAAGGGCTCATAGTTGTACTCCCGCGTTTAATAATTGCATGACGTTACTCCTTAAGACAAAAAATGATGGTTAACAATGGGTTAATCAGCTTTTTTGCCATCGCCATGTCTGTTTATGTCGCTGAATCATTTGATCGTCCCTGTAATATTTTGCGTATAAAAAAAAGACCCGCTATGCTAGCGGGCCTTATTGGGAATTCTGTCTGCTTTATTTTTGAAAATAGCCGAAACCCCACACCCGCTTTAAGGAGTGTGCCACCACCAACGAAAGGTTTGGGTTAGGATATTTGACATTTTCAAAACCAAGTTCAGTTAAAGTGGTTACAGTTAAACGATATTGACAGCTGTTTGTCAAGTTCCTTTTTGCAATTGAACCACGAGAACGTGAATGCGAATAGATTTACACAGTCACTCCACCTGTTCGGATGGCCATTTATCGCCGGCAGAGCTGGTTGCTCGTGCAGTTGAAAAAGGCGTGAATGTTCTGGCGTTGACCGATCACGATACGGTAGACGGTATTGCGCTCGCGCAGGCGGCGATAGATGCCGATGCGTTACCCTTACATTTACTCTCCGGTGTGGAGATATCTTGCACCTGGGATGCCATCGAAGTGCATGTTGTGGGTTTGCAGGTTGATACCCAAAGCCCGGCATTGTTAGCGCTGCTGGAGAGCCAAGCTCAGGCGCGGACAGCGCGCGGTGTCGAGTTAGGCAATCGTCTGGAAAAAAATAAGCTCCCCGGTTGTTATGAAGGGGCAGTTGCGCTGGCGAACGGCGGCATGCTGACGCGTTCGCATTTTGCCCACTATCTGGTTGAGCAAAAGCACTGTAAGACCATGCAGAATGCGTTTGACCGTTATTTGTCGCGTGGTGCGCGTGCTTATGTGCCGCATCACTGGGCTAGCATTGAAGCGGTTGTTACAGCTATTCATGTGGCTGGTGGGGTTGCCGTGTTAGCGCATCCTGGCCGTTATAAACTTTCTACTAAGTGGCTGAAACGTCTTCTGGTATTATTTAAAGAAGCTGGTGGCGATGCCATCGAAGTGAGTTTATGTCAGCAAAGTCCGCATGAGCGGTCAACGCTGGGTCAGTATTGCCGCGATTACGGATTTATGGCATCGGTTGGCTCAGATTTTCATACACCGCTACCTTGGGTTGAGTTAGGTAAAAACTTGTGGCTCCCCAAGGATGTGACGCCCGTCTGGCATGTTTTTTCTGCATTTCCTGACGTCCCGCAAGGGGAGGAATTATGAGTCAATTTTTTGTTGTTCATCCGGTTAACCCACAAACGCGTCTGATCTCTCAGGCGGTGGGCATTTTGCGTCAAGGCGGTGTGATCGTTTATCCCACCGATTCCGGTTATGCACTGGGTTGCATGATGGGCGATAAGAGTGCGCTGGAAAAAATCTGCCGCATTCGTCAGTTGGAAGATGAGCATAATTTTACGTTGTTGTGTAACGATCTTTCGGAGTTGTCGGTGTACGCCAAAATTGATAATACCGCATTCCGACTGATTAAAAATAATACACCCGGCGCCTATACTTTTATTCTGAAAGCGACCAAAGAAGTGCCGCGTCGCCTGATGAACGAAAAAAAGAAAACGATCGGTATCCGTGTACCGACCAATAACATTGCCCAAGCGTTGTTAACCGAGTTGGGTGAACCATTAATGTCCAGTACCTTGATCCTTCCTGGTCAGGTGTTGGCAGAAGCGGATCCGGAAGAGTTCCGTGGACAGCTGGAAAAAGTCGTTGATCTGATTATTGATGGCGGAACGCAAGGCGCACAGCCGACCACCGTTATCGATTTCTCGGATGATGAGCCTAAAGTAGTACGCTTCGGTGCCGGAGATCCGACACCGTTTGAATGATTGAGGCAAAGCATGAGCGAAAAACTGCAAAAAGTACTGGCTCGAGCGGGTGTTGGTTCCCGTCGTGAGATGGAGACAGTGATTACTGAAGGCCGTGTCAGTGTGAACGGCAAAATAGCGACACTGGGCGATCGTGTAGATGCAAGCGCTGCGATCCGCGTTGATGGTCATCAAATTACCGTACCATCGGTAACTGATGTGATCTGCCGCGTGCTGGCTTATCACAAGCCAGAAGGGGAAGTGTGTACCCGTCATGATCCGGAAGGTCGTCCGACGGTGTTTGATCGTCTGCCACGCATCAAAGATTCGCGCTGGGTTGCCGTGGGGCGTCTGGATGTGAATACATCAGGTCTGTTGCTGTTCACCACTGATGGTGAATTGGCGAACCGTCTGATGCACCCAAGTCACGAAGTGGAACGTGAATATGCGGTACGTGTGTTCGGTGAAGTGACCGAAGGCATGTTGCAGAAGTTACGCCATGGCGTGCAACTGGAAGATGGCCCGGCGAAGTTCGATAAAATTACCTCTGGTGGCGGTGAAGGTTTGAACCAGTGGTACAACGTGACCCTGTGTGAAGGCCGTAATCGTGAAGTTCGCCGTTTGTGGGAATCACTGGACGTGCAGGTTAGCCGTCTGATGCGTATCCGTTATGGCGACATCAAACTGGACAAAACTTTGCCTCGCGGTGGTTGGGTTGAATTACAACTGCCACAAGTAAATTACCTGCGTAAGATGGTAGGTTTGGTGCCGGAAGAGCGCAGCAAAGTATTCGCGGTAGAAGAGCGTCGTAGCGAGTTTAAACAAGCTGCGCAGATCCGCCGTGCAGTGCGTCGTCACCGTGAACGGACTATTTTGCAAGGCGAGGAAGTAGTTGGCGAAACACCAACAATTCCACGTCCAAAAACACCGCGTGCAGCAGCACCTGTGAAACATCAACGTGATGATGATGTGAGCTGGGAAAATGCACGTAAGCGTCTTCGCGATGGCGATCCACGCAAAAAAGCGACTCCCAATGCGAATAATCGTCAGCGTATTACCCGTGCGGGTAAAACAGGTCGTTGATCATGAGCCAGACTAAACGTAAAGCTGTGGTAGTGTTCAGTGGCGGGCAGGATAGCACTACCTGCCTGTTATATGCCGTGCAGCAATATGACGAAGTGCATGCGATCACCTTTGATTATGGTCAGCGCCATGTGCAGGAAATTGAAGTTGCCCGTCAGATTGCAGCTGATTTAGGTTTAGCCGCGCACAAAGTGCTGGATGTCGGTCTGCTCAATGAGCTGGCCGTTTCCGCGCTGACACGTGATGCGATCCCGGTCAGTAATGATCTGCAGGAAAATGGCTTACCGAATACGTTTGTACCGGGCCGCAATATTCTGTTTCTGACCTTAGCGGCGATTTATGCTTATCAGGTGGGTGCTGACACCGTTATCACTGGTGTTTGCGAGACCGATTTCTCCGGTTATCCTGATTGCCGCGATGAGTTTGTAAAAGCGTTAAATCATGCAGTCAAGCTGGGTATGGAACGTGATGTTAAGTTTGAAACCCCACTAATGTGGCTTAACAAAGCGGAAACCTGGGCGTTGGCGGATAAAATCAGCCGTCTGGACTATGTACGTCAGAAAACGCTGACTTGCTATAACGGCGTGATAGGTGATGGTTGTGGCGAATGCCCGGCCTGTAAATTACGCGCGAAAGGCTTGCATGATTATCAGCAAGATCCTGATGTGGTAATGGCAGCATTAGATAGCAAATTGAACTGATTATTTTTAATTTATCAGCATAATAGAAACCAGCTTTCTGCAAAGACTGCTGGTTTCTTCTTTTTGTGGCGTATGCTTTTTTATATGCCGCCATATGGCCAATTTACGGTGTGTCGCCTGGTAGGCCGGTACAGCCTTAACAGCTTGTAGGCCATGCCACAGACGACTCGCCTTGCTCGCGTGACGCCGTCAGTTTTTCGAGTGGAAGATGGGCAGCTTTAGTCACCAAAGTTCAGT
>CAIZDF010000226.1 GCA_903931645.1 uncultured Tolumonas sp. | reverse complement strand
GCTGGGTGTGTGCATCAGGGCAATGCCACGGGAGGAAAGCTTTGCAACATCAAAATCATCATAGCCAACGGAAATGGTTGATGCAGCTCTGAGTTTCGGTGCGGCAGCCATTAATTCATCGGTGAATTTTACACCAGTGCCGATAACACCTTCTGCCTCAGCTGACGCTTTGATAAAAGCAGCACGGTTATCTGCATTGATACCATCAAAAAAAGTAACCTGACACTGTTCCTGCAATCGAGCGAACAGGTCATCAGGAATTTTGCGGTAAAGCACGATGTTCGGTTTCATAGATATTCACTCATATGATCAGGAGGAAAACAGCTTATGATGTAATTGATAATTTACTTTATCTGGTTGTCCAGCCTCTATAAATATCAGGAAAAATATTCCGGAGTTAATAAATGATTTCCTCATGGCTTTTTTACTGGATTATGAATGACCAGCATGTGACGTCTTTACTGACCCAAAATTGGTTGTATGGCATTGCACTAATAGGTGCGATTGTTTTCCTTGAGACTGGGTTAGTGGTTTTGCCTTTTTTCCCTGGCGATTCTTTATTGTTTACCACGGGCGCATTTCTGGGGTTATCAGGTATTTCTCCAGTGGTTCCTATTGTGATCATTACAGCTGCTGCCATTGCTGGCGATAGCGTTAATTATTCAATTGGCCGTTCAAAAATAGGTCAGTTTATTCTGCATAGGAAGTGGGTGAAACCGAGCCATATACAAAGAACACATGATTTTTTTGCCCGGTATGGTGGGGCTGCTGTTGCGATAGGTCGTTTCATTCCTATTCTTCGCACCGTGGTTCCTTTTATTGCGGGCATGTCAGAGATGAACATACGTCAATTTATTATTTACAACATACTAGGCGGCGTTCTCTGGACGAGCAGTTTGCTATTGGCCGGTGTTTGGCTGGGTCAGGTAGTCTGGATCCGTGAACATTTTTCTCTTTTGGTTGCTGGTATTATTGTGGTCTCGTTAGTGCCTGTGTTGCTGCATTTCCGCCCTTGGTCGCACAAGTGATAAGAAATTTAGTTTACAGATGGCGAATAAATTAAGAAAATAACAACGCTCTAAAAGCACTTGGTTATTACTTTGGACAGAAATCCCAGTCCTAAAACTGGATTATCATTCCGAGTCGTAGCCATCATGCCATGTTACTCACAGTGCACCGTTGGTTCTGATTCGCGGTGTGAACTGATCCTATAGCCATACCGAAAATGAAATCCAAAGTTAATAACTATATGTAATTATTATATTAATAGTTTGGAAATCGAGTATGGAACAAGAAATCCTGTTTGATGAACACGATAACGAGCAATCTGCGCGTTATAAAGCAGCTAAAAAAAGTACCTGGGTCAGTGTTTTCGTCAATTGTCTGTTGACTGTCGGGCAGGTCTTTGTGGGTATTCTTTCTGGCTCACAGGGGCTGATTGCTGACGGTATTCATTCGTTATCTGATCTGGTTGCTGATTTTGTGGTTTTGTTAGCCAACTACAAAAGTAAAAAAGAAGCAGATGAAGATCATCCATACGGTCATCATCGTTATGAAAATGCGGCATCACTGGTGCTTGGCGCTCTCTTGCTGGCTGTTGGTGTTGGTATGCTCTGGTCTGCAATTCATAAAATCCAGCATCCGGAATCTATTCCACACGTTCAAATCATTGCGCTTTGGGTCGCGCTTACTGCTCTAGCATTCAAAGAATTACTATTCCGTTACATGTTGGCTGTTGCTAAAAGGGTTAGATCCAGCATGCTGGTGGCGAATGCCTGGCATGCACGTTCTGATGCTGCCTCATCATTAGTCGTGGCGATTGGTATTGTTGGTAACTTACTCGGATACGCAATCTTTGATCCATTAGCGGCGTTGATTGTCGGTGTTATGGTTGCGAAGATGGGTTATTCATTCATGTGGGATTCATTACATGATTTGATGGATCGAGCCGTCGATGCAGAAACTGAAGAAAAAATTAAGACCACCTTACTGAACACTAAAGGCGTTTCAGGTATTCATGATTTAAAAACCCGTAAAATGGGTGACTTAATTGTGGTCGATGTTCATTTAGAAATAGACGGCACTTTATCTGTCAAAGAAGGCCATGATATTGCTGTAGAGGCGAGAAAAGCGGTATTGGATAGTTATCCGGTTTTAAATGTGATGACACATGTAGACCCCGTGTCATTAAAATCAGTAGCTTAGTTTCTCAACTTACAATTGTATGGATGATCTATGAGCAGAATTGCCGCTCATAGATCAATGTTATTCTTTCATGCTCGTCGATGAAGGATCTGTTCGCCAGCTTGTAAGCGGCGAATATTGTCGCAAGCGGCCTCAAAAATACCCTGTACGGAAATATCGGTTACGCCACCAATGTGTGGGGTCGCAATGATATTTTGCTGGAAAATGGGGTCAGTAGGATCAGGCGGTTCCTGCCAAAATACATCGAGACCCGCGCCAGCCAGATGGCCGGTTTTTAAGGCTGTTTCGAGCGCATCTTTGTCAATGAGACCACCACGACCGAGGTTGATCAGATAACTTCTGGCTTTCATTTGGCGGAAGGTTTGCTGATTTAAAATATGGTGTGTCTGCGGGCTTTCAGGCAGGCTGAGTACAACAAAATCCGCTTGTTGCAGCAATATTGGCAGTTCATTCAGTGTGCCTAACCAATCCAGATGATTCGTTTTGGCAAAAGAGGGATCTAGATGCTGCTTGATGCCGATCAGGCGCATATCAAATGCAGTTAGACGTTTAGCTAACGCTTTACCGATACCGCCCAGACCAATCAAACCGACAGTTTTTCCTTTCAGCCCTAATCCCATGGGGCGCCCTGATTCGCGTAGTTGAAAATGTTGAGGAATGGCATGCGCATTACGTGCCAGCGCCAGCATCATATAGATGCCTAACTCCGCGACAGAATCGGCATTGCCGGAAATATCAGTGGGAACATTAGCAACCGCAATTTGATGTGACTTGGCAGCCTCAAGGTCGACCCCTTCCAGACCGGCACCAATTTGCTGGATCAATTTGAGCCGGTCAGCGGTGGCAAGTAAACGGGCATCGATCTTGGTCATGGTGGGGATGAGCACATCAAATCCTTGCAGCGACTGAGTGTCATAGTCACCAGCAGCCACAAATTCCACATCAGGTAACGCGCGGCGGAATTTATTGAGAATGCCACCCCAGGCGTGTTCTTCAGCAGCAAAGAGCACTTTCATTCCTGAACCTCTTTATCTGTTTGATTTCAGGAACACTATAAAAAGAATTGGCGCGGAGGAACAGTCTCCTTTGATGTCATTTGTGGTTAGTTAACCTGAACTCGGGATAAGAAAATTAAGGCAATAACGGAACTAAATGCCTGTTCCACGATCTGATCTTTCGACCAAGATTGAACAGACTATAGAAGGAACAGGCATGAACAAATTATTGGAATT
>CAIZDF010000225.1 GCA_903931645.1 uncultured Tolumonas sp. | reverse complement strand
TGAACATTATGACCAACTCAAACTTGGGATGTAACAGTCGCCTTTAGGCGGCGCAATTAGCAGCCCCTTTGAGGGGCTAACAAACTAAAGCCCCCGGCTTTGCCGGGGGATATTTACTCCGCCAGTTGATCATTAAAGCGGATCCAACGTCCAGTCTGTGTATGCGTGATGGCCATACCAAACAGTGGTAGTTCAAAAAAATGTCGTAACAGACGATCTTTTTCGCTGGTCTGACGCTGGATCTCTAACTGATTCGTATATTGCTGCTGTCGCCATAATAGGCTAACCACAAAAATCACGATGAGTCCGGCAAAGAAAACCACCAGCGTGATCCAATAAACCAAGGTATAGAGCGGGGCATAAATTTCCGCTTGATCCTGTTGAACAAATAAATGCCAGCCGGAATATTTCACCGGAATATAGCTGGCGATCACGCTGTTTCCAGAAATATCCTTACCTTCATATGAGCCTGGTTCATCTGATATTGCTAGTTTTAATAGTGATGCGGTGTTTTCGTCATAGCGCCGGTCTGTGGCGTATGTATGTGTAACATCATTGGCAGGTATCTGAATAAAAGCGAGTCGATCATCATGCGGCTGTAATAAGTAGGTTTTTCCGGTATTAGTTACCCCATTCCAGTTTTGCAGTTGTGGTAATAAGGTAGTCTGCAAGTCTTGCGTCATAATCAATGTGCCAACTGTTTGATTCAGACGCATATCAATCAGTGGTACATGAATATCAAGATATAGGCGGTTATTTTCATCCCAATACCAGCTGGTTTGGATTACTTTATCGCCAGTTAAAAGAGCATGCGTATCAAGTTTTTCGTGGGAGTGTGAATCCACGATGGTTTTGTGTACTGGCATATGGCCATAGATCAGGCGCGGTGCATTTTTAGCATCCAGTATCGTGAGCGATTGATACGCTTTATTTTGTTGTAGTTGTTGCAACGGCTTTTGAATGGCATCGGTTGCTTCGCTGCCACCGTAATTGATTAATGCGATAGCCTGAGCGAATGACTGATCGTTTTGCATCAATAAGCCATCAGCGAGCCGTTCTTTCAACCATGTTTCGATTTGTTCGGTTTTTACTGTAGCTAAAGCAGTTAAATCACTGTGACTGTTTTGTTTTATCTGATGGCCATGAATGCTGTAAACCAAAGTAGGGATCAATGGCATCAGAAAGATTTGAAAAGCAAACAACCAATACAGACGACGCGAAGAGGTCGCTGTTTTTTCTTCTGTGATTTCTGTTCGTGATTTTAGATTTAACAGCAAATAGAGTAGAAAGCTGGTCAGCGCAACAAATAGGAAACCTTTACCCATAGAGAGTAATTTCAGCCATTCTCGATCTTCAATCAGCCAGCTCAGTAAGTTATCTGATGCGGCGATCCATATCGCTGCAAACAACGCGTAATACAATACGATGCTTGCGGAAGATAGAGCCTGTGATTTAGTGTTCCGACTGTTTCCCATTCGTTTGGTTCAGCATCCTGTATGCAAATTATTCCCACTCTATTCCATCAGTATTAATGTAATCAGAATGCATAGCAAATAGTCAAATTGGGATTAGCGACTTATCCCGCTATTTCGAGCGGATCGACATCTAAATGCCAACGTAATGAATGAGAAATCGTCAGATTATCAATCGCGGGTAGCAATTGTTGCAGATAGTGGTGTAAGTGCATCCGTTGTGGGCATTGCAGCATTAACAGCATCCGATAACGACCCGCCCGACGTTCCATCACTGGGCTGACTGGCCCCAGTAATTGCAGATCCGGTGCGCCATAGTGATGGCATATTTGGGCTGCTTGCTGCATAAACTGTTCAAGTGGTTCTCGGTTCGGGCAATCGCCGCGTAAGACGGCTTGATAGCTGAACGGTGGTAGCCCCAATGCTTGGCGTTCTTGTAAACAAGTACGTGCGAAATGGTGATAACCATTATTCAGTAAGTCTTGCAGTAAGGCATGTTCCGGATGATGACTTTGTAATACCACCATGCCGGGTTTGCTAGCGCGTCCGGCTCGACCAGCGACCTGAACACAAAGCTGGGCTAATCGCTCAGTCGCCCTGAAATCAGCCGCAAATAATGCGCCATCGACATCTAAGATCCCAACTAAGGTGACATCGGGGAAATGGTGCCCCTTCGCCAGCATCTGTGTGCCCAGCAGGATCTGATATTCCTGTCGGCGGATGGCGTTGAGGTGCGCTTCCAGCTCGCCTTTGCGTCGAGTGTTATCCCGGTCAATGCGAATGGTTTTATATGCCGGAAAACGTTGTTCCAGAAATTGCGCCAGCTGCTCGGTGCCGACGCCAGAGCTAACCAGATTCTGGCTGTTACATTCAGGGCATTGAT
>CAIZDF010000224.1 GCA_903931645.1 uncultured Tolumonas sp. | reverse complement strand
TATGATTGACAATATCAACTAACTTGTTAATTATAAGTTGTAGTTTAACTCAAACAGGAATAGGTATGAATTTCAATCCAACACCACATCAAATTAAACGTGTTCGTCATGAGTTACGGATACGGGAAGTTGAAGTGGTTCGTGTGCTACCACTTAGTAAAAACTTTATCAGTGTTACTTTTTCTGGTGAGGATCTGGCTGATTTCACTTCTTTATCATTTGATGATCACATCAAATTTATGTTCACAAACGCCAAGGGTGAGGCTGTCCGTCGCGATTACACACCGAGAGAATTTAACGTTGAAAAACGAGAATTGACCATTGAGTTTGCCTTGCATGATGGTGGTGATGCATCGGCATGGGCTCAGCAGGCAACAGTTGGGCAACACGTGAGCATTGGTGGCCCAAGAGGATCAATGGTTATTCCAATGGATTACGATTGGTATGTATTGATCGGTGATGCAACGGCACTGCCCGCTATTCATCGTCGAATTGAAGAGTTACCACAAAATGCTCGGGCGACTGTCATTATGCAGATTGCCGATCTTGACGACAGCCGGCAATTCCAAACGCAAGCGGAAGTTGCGGTGACTTGGGTAACAGACTCAACCGCCTTGATTGCAGCGATTAAGTCGCTGAATTTAGCTGCTGGTGATGGGTTTATCTGGTGTGCCGGTGAGGCCAGTTCGATGGCGACAGTAAAACAGATATTATTAACGGATAAAAATCATTCATCGAAAGATATGAGTGTTGGCAGTTACTGGAAACAAGGCTTGTCTGATTTCCATGAGCGTTTATAAACATTGATGTAGCTGAGTCATTCTGAGTTAGACCAGTTTTTTGATCTCCGTATTACCAGCTAACCTCTTACGGCTGGTTTTATATCGTGATATACCATTTACCGAGTCAGGTAGAGATTAATTATCCCGGTCATAAGGAATTACCATGAAATTAGCCATCATCAGCGGCGGGTCTAAGGGTTTAGGTCATGCGATAGCCGAAAAGCTTATTGTGGATGGTTATCAGGTGGTGGAGTTTTCACGTAGTGCGCCGCATGCGTATTCCATCAAACTGGATTTTTCCGCGCCTGATCTTATGTTGCCGGCATTGTCGGTAAATTTGGAAACGTTGGCAGCAAAACAATGGGATGAAATTGTCGTTGTCAGTAATGCCGCTTCATTAAGCCCGATTGGGCCAACATCGAAGAAAAATTCGATGGCGGTTTTAGCCAATATTAATATCAATTTCACCAGTGCTATTCTGTTCATGAGTGAAGTGATAAAACATTTCCAATCACATCCATGTCGGAAAGTATTAGCCAGTATTTCATCCGGTGCTGCTTTAAAAGCCTATTCCGGTTGGTCGCTGTATTGTTCCGCCAAAGCGGGCTTGGAAAGTTATGTGCGCACGGTCGCGGTGGAGCAGGAAAGTGAGACATCACCATTTGTAATCCTGAATGTTGACCCCGGTGTGATGGATACCGACATGCAGTCGTTGATCCGCAGTTCGCATAAAGATGATTTTCCTGCGGTGGATTATTTCATTCATCGGAAGGAATCTGGCGAGTTGAGAACACCAGATCAGGTTGCTATTGGCGTGGTAAAAATATTACATTCTGATGCAACGAGCGGCACGCGGATTGCCGTATTTAGCTGAGTTAATGAGCCATGCAGCAATCAAACAGCAAATATGTCATTTACCGTCATGTGATCACCGGGGCGTATCAGGTTTTTGAAACCAACAATAAAAAAGAAGCGATCCGGTTTATTAAATCGATCCGTTATCACATCATCAAAAAACCGCCGTTAGATTCTGGCTATTATCTGGTCATAAAAAGACAAGTCCGCATTCAAAATAATGAATTATTGAACTGGGTTAAAGAGCAAAAACAGGCGCAGACTTTTACGCTGGAAGAACAGAAAAAAATCGGGGTACTTGCGTTTGGGTTGCTGTGTGTCGTTATCGCGGTAGGAATTGCAATTATTCGATGATATCGGTGCGGTGACCGATATCATCAGAGTTTGCATTAACTGAATATACGGTGTGCCCAAGTAGTTAAACCAGAGGCCACACTTCCAAACAGATCACCAAATACAATTCTTGCGTCTGGGTAGGCGGCACGAATATATGCATCAACGATAGGCGAGCGCGCAGTACCGCCGGTGACGTAGATAACATCCGGTGCAACCTGGGCTTGCTGTTCCACTTCCTTCATCAAACTGATGAATTTATTCAGCTCATTACTGATCGCAGTCTGTAGTTGCTCGCGATTGATGTCGGTGCGTAAACCTGCTTCGAGATAAGCCATATCAACGGAAGTCACTTCTGTGGATGATAAGGCAATTTTTGCCCCTTCTGCACTCTGGCTGATGTGGTAACTGAGCATGCTTTCATAGATATGCAGCAAACGATCGAGCACTGTATCAGGGCGGGCATCGCGTAAAAGCTTATGAATTTCACGGCCATTTACGGCAGAATAGAAGGTAGTTTGCGCATCGACGTTGTTAATACAAACCGCATTCCAGAAAATATTCGCTGGAGTAGGCAAACCGGTTTTCAGCAATTCATCTTTGCCAAACAACGGCGCTAATTGGCGGAACGCGAGTTTGATATCCAGATCAAGACCACCGATACGGTCGCCGGAATAACCTAAGATCGATTCATTGCGGTCGGTCAACTCACGATAGGCCGGGCCAACTTTGATCATGGAACAGTCAGTCGTACCACCGCCGATGTCGACGATCAGCGCCGTCAGGTTTTCATTCAGCGAACGTTCATAATCCAGTGCCGCAGCAATTGGTTCAAACTGAAATTCGATGCGTTTAAAACCGGCATCAGTGGCGGCGGAGGTCAGCACCTGTATCGCCTGCTGATTGCCTTGTTCACCTTGCGTGCCATGAAATTTAACCGGTTTGCCAATCACGATCGATTCAATCGGTTGTGCTGTCTGTGCTTCGCCCAGACGTTTGATATTGCTCATCATCAGACGAACAATTTTTTCATAGGTCAGCAACTGCTGTGGTTTGAGACGTGCACCTAAGAACGATTTAGGCGATTTTACGAAGAAACCATCTTCTGGTGATTCCAGAAATTTGGTGATTGCATCATTACCGAAAATCTTTTCACCATCACC
>CAIZDF010000223.1 GCA_903931645.1 uncultured Tolumonas sp. | reverse complement strand
TGGCATAAATACAACAGTAAGTGTCAGAACTAAACCCTAACGATTCGAGCTGTTTAATGGCATCAACTGTCACCGCTGTGGTGCCAGTATGGTCATCTGCCAGCGACGGATTACGCATAAAGGGCACTTCGGCGCCTAATTGCCGCGCGGTATCTGCAATTTCTATATCATCAGTCGAGACAACAATATGTTCAAAACAGCCACTGGCTTGTGCTGCTTTAATGGCATAAGCGAGCATAGGTTGCCCACAAAATGAGCGCAGATTTTTCTTTGGAATTCGTTTACTGCCACCACGGGCTGGAATAATGGCTATGGGCATCAGCATCTCCTAATGACATATAGTCTGATATGACTAAAGTGTTTGTGGTAACAGCCGATAAATGAATGTCGATCAGCATACCACTCTGACCCGATTTTTTCAGGTTATCAATAATATAGTGTGGTATGAATGATATAATACCGCCAGATTTTCAGGTTGAGATGTTGTCATGCAGTCACCGCTCTGCTTTTCCCGATATGGTATTACGTTGAAAGAATTACAACGTAATGAGATTGAAATGGTTCGGCAATGGCGCAACGATCCTAAAATTGCGGAGCTGATGTTAGATCAAACTCACATTACGGAAGAGATGCAAAAACAATGGTTTGAGCGCATGTCACAATCTGATTGCCAATATTATTTTTTGGCCTGGTTTAAGGATCAACCGATTGGTGTCGCTTCTTTGATTAATATCGATCGCGAACAGCAGACGTGTGAACCGGGCATGTATATCTATGTTGATGAATACCGTAATAATGTAGTGCCTTTCTGCGTGGCGTTTGCTTTAAACGATCTGGCATTTGAGGTGTTCAGCTTACAGACACTGTATGGAAAAATTTTTGCAGATAACGCGGCTTCGGTACGCTTTCACGAAGCCTGCGGTTATACCAAATACAGTGAGCGTGCAGATAAGTTGGGGCTGTTCGGTTTGACACAACCTGACTATCTAATTGCCAGAAATAAAATTTCCCGATTTATCAGGTATTAATATGACATCTTTAGAACAAATTTTTGCTGACAGCCTTGCCATCAATCTGAACGATATTAGCGATGCGTTGACTTATCAGAGTATTCCGCAGTGGGATTCAGTGGCCCACATGACGCTAATTGCAGCGGTGGAAGATGAATACGGCATTATGCTGGATACGGACGATATTATTGATATGAGCTCGGTTGGAAAAGCCAAAGCGATCTTGCAGAAATACGGTGTTGAAATCGCATGAATTTATCGTTGTCCGGCAAGAAAGTGCTCATCACCGGCGCCAACAGGGGGATCGGCAAGGCGATAGCGCATCTTTTTGCGCAACAGGGTGCCGAGATTTTTCTAAATGGACGCGATGAAACAGCGCTTGCACAGTTAAAAGATGAGCTGGTGGCCACTTATTCAGCCACTGTTCATCTCGCTATTTTTGATGTGGCTGATGTGGAGTCGGTCAAGCAAGGTTTTCGTACACTGTTTGCGGTAACGAAATCGCTGGATGTATTGGTTAACAATGCGGGCATTCTGGATGACGCGTTGATTGGCATGGTGTCGCAGGCGCAGATCCAACAAACCTTTTCAGCAAATACCTTTAGTGTGCTGTATTGTTCACAATACGCCGCTCGTATGATGCAGCGTAATAAGCAGGGGTGCATTATCAATATGGCGTCGATCATCGGTCGCGTCGGCAATGCAGGGCAGGCTGTGTATGGTGGCAGCAAAGCGGCGGTGATTGGCATTACCCAATCGCTGGCAAAAGAGTTGGCAGCACAGAACATTCGCGTAAATGCCATTGCGCCGGGTTTTATTGATACTGACATGGCGCACTCGCTCCCTGATGATAAATTTCAGCAACGACTCGACAGCATTGCCATGGGGCGCATCGGCTCGCCGGAAGAGGTAGCTAAAGTGGCATTATTCTTAGCCTGTGATCTGTCATCGTATGTGACGGGGCAGGTGATTGGTGTGGATGGAGGAATGCTGATTTGAGCTTATGGCAGCAAATTTCCCAACATCAGGGTGCGGCTATTTTTGAGCAGGAACAAGCATTCAGTTATGCCCAGCTCTGCCAAGCCGCAATAGCGCGAGCAGAAGGTTTAGGCGCAACGCGCCAGCTCTTGTTACTGCTGGCCGATAACACTTACGACACGTTAATTACCTATTTAGCCTGTCTGGTCGCGAAGCATCCGGTCATCTTGTTATCGTCATCGTTATCGGATGATGT
>CAIZDF010000222.1 GCA_903931645.1 uncultured Tolumonas sp. | reverse complement strand
ACCCTGCAAACGACCAAAAATAACACCTTGAAAAATAAAGATTTTATCAATTACAATCACAAATTTTACGGCAACCTTTAGCTTAAATGACCACATCCCGTTTTGCTGCCTTGCAGTGGCTGCTGTTTATTGCACCGACGCTACTGCTTTTGTACCTGCTCAGTCCCATACTGACGCCCTTTGTGGCAGCGGCGATACTTGGCTACATCTGCAATCCGCTAGTTAAAAAATTCTGCGAACTGAAGTTGCCGCGCCCACTGGCAGTTGTACTGGTCATGATCGCATTGCTGTTGATCTTCGCGGGATTGCTGCTAATCATGCTGCCCCTGCTGGAAAAGGAAGCCAGCCTGTTTATGGCGCGATTACCGGGGATGATAGAAATTCTGCGGGTTAATTTACTACCGAAGCTGCAACTATGGTTCGGGGCTGACTTACAGTGGGATAGTACGGCGCTTAAAAACCTACTGATGAGTCACTGGCAAAGTGCCGGCGGCGTTGCGGAAAAAATATTGCCGTGGCTGGGGAGTAGCAGCGGCGCCATTCTCGGTGTCGTAATGAATATGTTGCTAATCCCGGTGGCGATGTTCTATTTTCTGCGCGACGGAGATGGCATGGCAACCAAGCTAAACAACATGATTCCGCGCCACTGGTATGCAAAGGTGAATGAGATCGGCAGCGAGGTAGACAGCGTGCTGGCGGAGTTTCTGCGCGGACAGATCTCAGTGATGTTGCTGATGAGCGCCTTTTACAGCCTGGTACTATGGATGGTCGGCCTAGAATTTGCGCTGCCTATCGGCATCGTCGCGGGCATGCTGGTATTTATTCCTTATCTGGGCATGATAATCGGACTGCTGCTAGCGACGCTGGCTGCCGTGATGCAATTTACCGAATTGACCAGCGTACTCTGGGTGTGGGCGGTATTCGGTGCCGGCCAGTTGCTCGAAGGAACGCTAATTACCCCCTGGCTGGTCGGTGAACGCATCGGACTGCATCCACTTGCGGTGATCTTTGCCTTACTGGCCTTCGGTCAGTTGTTCGGCTTTTTCGGCATCCTGCTCGCCCTACCAATGTCCGCCATTTTGCTGGTAGGTTTACGCCATGCGATGAGATGGTATTTATCCAGTCCCATGTATCGCAAACCATGACCCAACTCCTGCTCGACATTACACCAGACTGGTGGCCGACCTTCGATAATTTCGTCACGGGCGGTAATCAAGAGTTGCTCTCTGTGCTGCAATCGGCATTGACCGGAGAGGCGCGTGAGCGCTGTATCTATATCTGGGGTGCCGAGGGCTGTGGCAAAAGCCATCTGCTGCAAGCTTGTGTGAGTGAGGCGCAAAATGCGCATCAGGATGCGATCTATGCGCAAGGCTTCGTTCCTGAACCGACAGACGTTGTGGCAGTGGATGATGTAGATGCGATGGATGATGTAGCGCAAATTCAGTTATTTAACATATACAACAGGATGAAAGATAGCGGTGGGATGTTGCTGGTAAGTGGCAAAACGTCGCCCTTACATCTGAAGTTACGCCCCGACTTGCGCACTCGGCTGGGTTGGGGCCTGGTTTATCAGGTGCAAGCCTTGAGCGATGAAGAAAAGGCGCATGCCTTGACCCGTCACGCACAGGAAAGAGGTTTTACTCTGACGCATGAGGTGACTCAATATCTGTTGCGCCACGGGCGTCGCGATCTGCCCGGGCTCTTGGCTGTCCTCGATGAACTCGATGCACACTCGCTGCGCCTGCATCGCGCACCGACCGTTCCACTACTGAAAGAAGTTTTTATTAATAAAATGGATACCCGCACCAACGGGAATAATGAATCAGCATGAAATTAGCACTTTTCGATTTAGATAATACCCTGCTCAACGGCGACAGCGATTTCGAATGGTCGCAATTTTTAATCCGTATCGGCATACTCGATCGGGAACTGTTCGAGGTAAAAAACCAGACCTTTTACGATCAGTACAAAGCGGGCACACTGGATATCCATGAGTTTCTGGATTTTCAGCTAAAACCCTTATCTCGCCACTCACGCAAGGTGCTCGATGACTGGCACCGTCAGTTTATGGCAGAAAGCATCATGCCCATGGTCACCCCGCAGTCGCGCGAACTGGTGAATCAACATCTGAATGCAGGAGATGTGTGCGTGATCATCACAGCGACCAACAGCTTTGTGACAACCCCCATCGCCCGCGAATTTGGCATAGAAAATCTGATCGCCACCGAACCGGAACATATTGATGGCGAATTTACCGGTCAGGTGACCGACGTGCCTTGTTTCCGCGAAGGAAAGATTACCCGGCTAGATAACTGGTTATCTGCACGGGGCTGGACGCTGGACAGTTTCGAGGACAGTGTTTTTTACAGCGATTCAATGAATGACCTGCCTTTGATGTGCAAGGTGCAACATCCGGTCGCGGCGAACCCGGATGCAACCTTGCGAGCACATGCCGAACTGCACAACTGGCCGATTATTAGTCTGAGATAACATGAACCTCAGCCTCATTCTCTATGGCACGATAGGCTGCCATTTATGTGAGCAGGCGAAAAGGGTAATTAAATTAGCCGGCACATCGGCTGTGTACATTGACATCATTCATGACGACACCTTGTTTGAACGATACGGAATACGCATTCCCGTTTTACGCCGAGAAGACACTGGGGCTGAGTTGGGCTGGCCCTTCGACGAGGTCGAAGTATTGCGATTTTTATCCTGATTTTCAGGTGATCATAGATATGCAGGACGTTAAAAAGCCGGGCTATCAACCCGGCCTTTTCATTTACAGCACGTTGATTAGAACGAGTATGAAACGCCTGCGTTCACAACGGTTGCATTGCTATTTTGCTTAACTTGCGAAATCGTTGCAGCTACGCCGTAGACATCAACACCTAAACGACCGGTAATCACTGGCGTAAATTTGTATTCAACACCGGCACCGAATGTAGGTGCGAAGCGACTGGTCTTTTGTTCGCCAGCAACCGCATTGTTTTCTGATGAAGCACTGGCAACACCCAACTTACCGAATACCGAAACGGAATCACTAATAGGCATCGTACCAACAGCGGTCATCGCCAAGACGATTTGCTTATTTAATGTACGCGCACCACCGGCAGGCGTAGTGTAGATATAACTTGCGCCGGTATAAGCCAACTCAACAGCCAAGTTTTTATTGTAACGATAACCACCAAAAACGCCATAAACTGGCTTGCTCTTTGGGTTTTCTACTGTAACGGCAGCAGCAGGTGCAGCAGGTGCTGAGAAATTCGCGTTACCTGCACCTAACGTTGCGCCAGCGTAGAAGCCAGTCATGTCCAAACTACCAGCAAAGGCTGGAGCGGTTGCGGATAACAGTACAACAGCAAGAGTCTTCTTAATCATTTATATCTTTCATTAATTACGTAAATTGAATTCGGAGGACTATCCTTCCGATGCGCATGCATTCCAGCTTCCACTGATAGCGTTAACAATCCGCTTTTCTATGAATCCAAAATCCAAGCCCAGCTATTGACTGGGCTACTCATGTAAAGTTCACAAAAGATTCATTTATTTTCTGACAATCAAAATCACACTTTCAATGGCAACATTATTGAAAGTACTGGACAACTTGCATATTCGATACAACTACGTGCGAAGAATCTTATTATGAAGCGCGGCATGTTAAGACTCAAAGACATCAAAATTTGGATACGCTTGACCGTGTATTTGGTTGTTGCTGATACTGGCGTTATCGGCGGCCCGCAGTCAAAGAAATGGTCGACAGTATTTCTGTCTGTCGCACAAAGCGCAGAAGAAGTCCGCAAGCAATCACGGGAGAGTGTACGGCGCTCTGAAGAGGGTGCGAACAACCACTAGCGTGCACTCAAACCGCAGAGAGTATTTAGAAAATTGCAGATATGACGCATGCCCACAGTGCAGTAGCCAATCAGACTGTGACCGCAGCGCGTAGCCTGGAATCGTGGACGGAGCAACAGCTGGCAACTGCCAGCTGTTTTAATACCTGACAGTTGTCGTACTCAATTTCACATATAGACTTAGTTTTGTTTATGTACAAAATCCACCCGACGATTTTCAGTCCAGCACTTTTCCTCATGGCATTGTAAGCGGGGCTTCTCCTCACCATAACTAACCGTTTTAACCCTATTTCCAGCCACACCGAGTATTTCGAGTCCCTTTTTGACTGAATTGGCTCGATTTTCACCCAACGCCAGGTTATATTCCTGACTACCGCGCTCATCTGCGTTGCCTTCCAACGTCACAATTTCATTGACGTGTGATTTAATATATTCAGCGTGTTTCTGAACGATTTGCTGATATTCACCTTTAATTGCGAATTTATCCAGATCAAAATATACACTCTGTTTTTGCAGGGCTAGTAACTCAGCTTTTTCTGCAGCCAGTCTTTTTGACTCCAACGCGGCGTTTGTCAACGCTTGCGTATCAGCATCTGAGGCCTTTGCCACGGCAACTGTCTTTGTCCCTTGGGGTGCAGTTGAAGAATCTATCTTTGGCGATGACGCGCATGCTGCCATTAATAACGAACAAAACAATATTGAAACTTTTT
>CAIZDF010000221.1 GCA_903931645.1 uncultured Tolumonas sp. | reverse complement strand
GACATTATCACCGTTTTTTGATGCCGACATTACGCGGCACGGAATTGGGCAGCAAAAAACGTTATGCCGGTCTTTGTCATGAGAATGGCGAAGATAAGCTCATCTTTAAAGGTATGGAAACCGTGCGATCCGATTGGACGGAACTGGCGAAAATATTCCAGACCGGATTGTATGAGCGTATTTTTCAAGAGCAAGATCCGCGTGAATTTATCCGTGACACCATTGAGAAAACCCAGCGCGGTGAACTGGACGAATGTCTGGTTTATCGCAAACGGTTACGTCGCAAACTCAACGATTACGACAAAACACAACCTCCGCATGTGAAAGCCGCGCGTTTGGCAGATGAGATCCGCCGTCAACGCGGTTTACCTCCCCGCTACCAGCACAAAGGCTGGATCGAATATGTGATCACCACTCAAGGCCCCGAGCCGGTGGCGTATCAGCAGCATCCGCTCGATTATCAGCACTATATTGATAAACAACTCAAGCCGGTGGCCGATGCCATCCTGCCGCACATCCATTTGCAGTTCGATCAAATCGTCAATACGCAGCTTTCCCTGTTTTAATTCCCTTACTTTTGTTATGCAATTGTTGCTGTGCTGTTTAAGCATTGTAATGGCATAATTTTTGAAGCATTTATTTCACTGGGAAAGTGTGTTTTCCTCCCAAAACCACTTTATTTTGGCGGGATTATCATTAAACTGAATCTTAGTGATAACGATTATCAATAACTGGTGGTGCAGAATGCTAATGTCAGAATTAAAGCCGGGTGAAGCGGCTCGCATCGTGAGTCTGGCGCAACTCGAACCTGCGGTGAAACGCAAACTAATGGCGATGGGGTTATTACCATCTTCTGAGATCCGTTTCATTCGGCAGGCACCATTGGGCGATCCATTACAAATCGCGACATCCAGCATTACGCTTTCCATTCAGACCGCCTTAGCGCGCTTAATCGAGGTGCAAGCAGTATGAGTCATCACATTGTCACCGTGGGTAACCCGAATAGCGGGAAAACATCACTGTTTAATGCGCTAACCGGCGCTAATCAGCAGGTTGGTAACTGGAGTGGCGTAACGGTTGATAAGAAAACCGGGCAATTCCAGTTTGAAGATTATGCGTATGAATTGGTCGATTTGCCGGGGATCTACGCGCTGGAAAGCCGCGATAGCTCGATTGATGAGCAGATTGCCTTTCGTTATGTCATGAACAACAAACCCGATCTGGTGATCAACGTGGTTGATTCCAGCAGTCTGGAGCGCTCGCTGTTGCTGACATTACAGCTGCGGGAATTAGGTTTACCGGTGCTGGTGGTGCTGAATAAATACGATGTACTTAAACGTCGCAACCAATCGATTGATACTAATGTATTAAGCGAAAAACTGGGCTGCCCTGTAGTTGCATTGTCTGCGCATAACCGCAAAGAAGTGCTTTCTTTCAAAGCGATATTACCGGCATTAATTGAGCAAACGCAGGCATCTCTACCATTAGATCTAGCCTATGGTGACGAGATTGATGCGTTGGTTGGACAAATGGCACCGCAATTATCTCATCCGCATTTATCGAATCGTGGATGTGCTTTACGCCTGCTGGAACAAGATCCGGTGGTGGAAGAGTCTATGGCGGCGCAACTGACGGCATCGGCCAAGCAGCAGATTGCGCAACTGCAAAAAGAGCATGATTTGGATTTGTTGCTGGCCGATGCGCGCTTTAGTTATGTGTATAACAAGTGTCGCCCTACATTGCATCAACATGGCAAATTGAGCCAGAAGCGCAGTGAGCAGTTGGATAATCTGGTGCTGAATCGCTGGCTGGGTCTGCCGGTATTCCTTGGTATGATGTATCTGATGTTCCTGTTTTCCATCAATTTGGGTAAAGCATTTATCGATTTTTTCGATATTTTAGCCGCCGGCATTTTTGTTGATGGCTCTCGGGTGTTATTTGAGCATATTGGTCTACCAGAGTGGCTGATTGCCTTGTTATCCGATGGTTTTGGTACCGGTATTCGTACCGTCGCTACCTTCATTCCGGTGATTGGTTTTCTATATATGTTTTTGGCGGCACTGGAAGCGTCAGGTTATCTGGCGCGGGCAGCGTTTGTAGTCGATCGGTTAATGCGTTATCTGGGCTTACCCGGTAAGGCTTTCGTGCCAATGCTGATGGGGTTTGGTTGTTCGGTACCAGCCTTCATGGCGACTCGCACGTTAAACTCAGAACGTGAACGTATGCTGACCAATGCCATGGCACCGTTTATGTCCTGTGGTGCTCGTTTACCGGTGTATGCGTTGTTTGCGGTGGCATTTTTCCCGAATTCCGGTCAGAACATTGTCTTCGCGTTATATTTGCTGGGCATTCTGGCTGCAATTTTCACTGGGTTAGTGCTGCGCAACACGATTTTGCCGGGTAAAAGCGAATCGTCCATTATGGAAATGCCAGATTACGAATTACCACGCTTAAACTATATCTTCCTGAAAACCTGGCAGAAGCTGAAAATCTTCATTTTGGGCGCCGGTAAAGTGATTGTGGTGGTAGTGGCGATACTGAGTGTCTTTAACTCAATGGGCACCG
>CAIZDF010000220.1 GCA_903931645.1 uncultured Tolumonas sp. | reverse complement strand
GTTGTGCCATGATCAACATAACGGTGAATGCGATAGTGATATGTACCAACTTATTGATAATCATATCCATATGCATACCAGTCGCTGAATAGAGGATCACCATACTGAAGCTGAGTAAGGCAATGATCGCAAACAGCAGCGGCAAGTCGATGTGGATGCGTTGCCAAAGCTGGAACTTGCTGTTTTCATCGTTCAATGTGCGGTGTCCTCATCATCAACAACCTGAGCATCATATTTATTCAGCAGGTATGTATCCAACATAGTTCGAGCCAGTGGTGCTGCATTTTTACCACCACCGCCGGCATTTTCTAAAATAATGGCACAAACTACTCGCGGATCCTCAAACGGTGCAAAACTGACAAACAACGCGTTATCTCGGTGCTCTTCTTTTAGTTTTTTCGCATCGTAACGCTGGTTTTCTTTCATCCCAACGACTTGCGCAGTACCGGATTTCCCTGCTGCTTTATAAGGCGTTCCGGCAAAGGCGTGACGACCGGAACCTTCTGGGCCATTGTTCACCAGATACATTCCTTGCAATGAAACATTCCAGTAACTTTCATCTTTCACTTTGATTGGATCTTGTGCCGGCGGTTCAATGAGCTGTTGTTTATCACCACTCCCAAAGGCCATACCAATGTGCGGTGTGATTATCCGACCATGCTGAGTCAGAATACTGTGTGCCCTTGCAAGCTGAATCAGCGTAGATGTCCAGTAGCCTTGACCGATACCAACCGAAATTGTATCGCCCTGGAACCACGGCTGGCGGTGGCGTTTTTGTTTCCACTCACGGGATGGCAGTATCCCTTTGCTTTCTTCATCAATATCCAGACCGGAATATTGACCAAATCCAAACCGCGTCATGTAGTCATGAATTTTGTCGATACCAACCCGATATGCTAAATCATAGAAGAAGGTATCAGCGGAGACTTCGATGGCTCGGTATACATCTAACCAACCATGTCCGCTTTTTCGCCAATCACGGAATTTGCGCGCGGTCCCTGGGATCTGGAAGGTTGGCCCACCAAAATAACGGGAATAAGGTGTTATGGCGCCTTCATTCAACCCCATGATAGCGAGTAGCGGTTTTACTGTAGACGCTGGCGAATAACCACCCTGAGAGATCCGGTTGATCAATGGGCGCGAGGGATCATTTAACAAGGCTGAATATTCTTTACCAGTGACACCGCGGACAAAAATATTCGGGTCATAACTTGGAGTAGAAATAAAAGCCAGTATGGAGCCATCGCGTGGATCCATCATCAACAGACCACCGCGGCGTCCGGCCATTAGGTCATACGCTCGCTTTTGCAACTTGATATCAATGCTCAGGTAGAGATCTTGACCTGCGACCGGAGGCTGATATTTCAGTGTGCGTATTACGCGGCCTTTATTGTTAACTTCAACCTCTTGATAACCGGCTTGACCATGCAGTTGGTCTTCGTAATATTTCTCGACACCTTGTTTACCAATGTCATGCGTAGCGGCGTAGTTGTTCAACTTGCCATCTTTATCCAGTTGTTGCAGATCTTTGACGTTGATACGCGCAACATAACCTAAGGCATGCGTCAGCACATTCGCATATGGATAGTGGCGTTTCAGATAGGCTTCGATGCTGCAGCCGGGGAAACGGTATTGGTTGACCGAAAATTTAGCGACTTGTTCTTCATTGAGCTGTTCAGCCAGTGTCAGCGGATTGAATTTCCGGTTATGTCGGGCTTCATCGAGTAGACGAGGGATATTTTGCGTGTCCAAACCCAACAAATCAGAGAGCTCTAACATGGTTTGTTTTAAATTCGGCACCTGCTCCGGAATCATCTCCAGACTAAATTCCGGCTGATTTTCTGCCAGTAAGACGCCGTTGCGGTCATAAATCAATCCGCGCGGAGGCGCGCTGGGGATCACCTTGATCCGATTATCATTCGAGCGGGTCTGATAATCCTGATATTGGGTCACCTGCAGGAAATATAGATTGCCCAATAGCATTGCTACCATCAGCATAATGACGAACACACAAAAATAGATTCGCCGAGCAAACAGCGCGCTTTCCAGAGCTTTGTTCTTAAAGGCGGTTTTTGGCATGGTCTATTCGCGATGATAAGGGTGATTAGT
>CAIZDF010000219.1 GCA_903931645.1 uncultured Tolumonas sp. | reverse complement strand
CCATCGATAAATTTTGCATTTAACGCACGGCTTAACGCTGCGCCGACCGATGATTTACCGCAACCTGATACGCCCATCAGAATAATGCTCTGTCCTGCCATAATTTGACCTCAGTCCCAAATTTGATAATTGCCAGTGGTTGATGGTTTTTACTTTATCATGTTACCGGTATCATGTTACCGGTAACAAGTTGATTTGTGAAGCGCGCCACAAATTGAAACCGAACCATCACCCTAAGAGAGACAACTATGTTTGCAGCCACCTTCATTATGCCAATATCACCACCGCTGTGCATCCTGAGCTCTAATTCAGTGTGTTCAATCAGCGCGTTTACAGGAGTTTCATCATGCCATTAATCATTGTTGCTGTTGGGGTAGCGCTGCTGCTCTTATTGATGTTGCGTTTTAAATTAAATGGATTTTTGTCGCTGATCTTAGTAGCACTGGCGGTGGGGTTATTAGAAGGAATGCCGATTGCTAAAGTGATGGCTTCCGTTAAAACCGGCGTTGGTGGCACCTTAGGTAGTCTGGCGCTGGTACTGGCATTTGGTGCCATGCTGGGTAAGTTAATGGCAGATAGCGGTGGTGCACAACGTATTGCAACCACGCTGATTGCCTGGTTTGGTGTGAAACGGATCCAATGGGCGGTGGTGCTCACCGGGTTTGTGGTCGGTTTTGCGCTGTTTTATGAAGTTGGTTTCGTGTTGATGATCCCGCTGGTGTTTACCATTGCAGCATCAGCGCGTATTCCGTTGTTGTATATCGGTGTTCCGATGGCTGCAGCCTTGTCTGTTACCCACGGTTTCTTGCCACCACATCCTGGCCCAACCGCAATTGCGGCTGTCTATGGCGCGGATATGGGCAAAACTTTGCTGTACGGCATTATTCTGGCCGTGCCGACCGTTATTATCGCAGGCCCGTTATTTGCGATGACACTGAAAAAAATGGATAAACCGATCCCAACCGGTTTGTACAATCCAAAAGTATTCTCAGAAGCAGAAATGCCTGGCTTTGGCGTCAGCGTGTTCACCGCATTGATTCCGGTGATTTTAATGGCAGTACAAGCGATTGCCAAAATGACACTGCCAGCAGGTTCCTCAGTTTTGGGTTATACCGGCTTCTTTGGTGACCCCGTGATTGCGACTATGCTGTCGGTGTTAGTTGCCATTTATACTTTTGGCCTGCAACGTGGCAAAGAGATGAAAGAGGTAATGACCACGATTACCGAATCAATCAGTGCTATTGCGATGATTATTCTGGTTATCGGTGGTGGTGGTGCGTTTAAACAAGTGCTGGTTGATAGCGGCGTTGATAAATACATTGCCGCCATGATGCACGGCAGTGGAATTTCTCCGCTGGTATTGGCGTGGGGTGTGGCTTCTGCACTGCGCTTGGCGTTAGGTTCTGCTACGGTTGCTGCCATGACTACCGCCGGTATTGTTGCACCAATTATTGCGACTACCGGTGTCAGCCCTGAACTAATGGTGATTGCTACCGGTGCTGGCAGCGTGATTTTCTCGCATGTAAACGATCCTGGATTTTGGATCTTCAAAGAGTATTTCAACCTGTCTATTCCGGAAACCTTCAAATCTTGGTCAATTCTGGAAACCCTGATCGCCCTTTGTGGTCTGGCCGGAACACTGATTTTGAGCAATATGATCTAATTTACCGCATATTTTGGAGCATCCCAGGTGGATGCTCCTTCTCTTGCTTGACCCGCACCGGTTCTGCCAATACGCTAGAGCCGTCTGGTTAACCAATGAGGCCATTTATGGACGATAGCAGTCGCCACTCTGACTACTATTCAGCTAAGTTTTGTTTTTCTTGTTCTTTTCCCTGCTATTTAGGTGTTTCAGCCGTAAAGTCTGAATTACCGTCAGATGCCGATCATCTGTCTGTAAAACTGAGCGCTTATTCTGCCAATCCGGAGGCGCAAAATGTTTGAATGGATGATGGATCCCACCGCATGGTTGGGCTTATTAACGCTGGTCGTGCTTGAGATCATTCTAGGCATCGACAACTTGTTATTTATTGCCATATTGGCGGAAAAACTTCCCCCTGAGCAACGTGACCGGGCCCGTTATTATGGTCTGGCGTTAGCATTGTTGATGCGCTTTGGCCTGCTGGCCAGCCTGTCGCATATGGTGAGTTTTACACAACCTTTATTCACGATCTGGTCTCTGCCGTTATCCGGGCGCGATCTGATTTTGCTGATTGGCGGTTTTTTCCTGCTGTTTAAAGCAACCCGCGAATTGCATGGCCGCATTGAAGGCGTATTGCATAGCGACGATAAGAAAATCGTGTATCTGGGCTTTTGGGTCGTAGTGACACAAATTGTCGTGTTAGATGCCGTCTTTTCACTGGATGCAGTTATTACTGCCGTTGGGATGTCCGATCATCTGACCGTCATGATGCTGGCCGTCACCATCGCGATCGCCATCATGATGTGGGCCAGCAAACCACTGACGCTGTTTATCAACCGTCATCCAACGTTGGTGATCCTCTGTCTGGGTTTCCTGCTGATGATTGGTTTTAGTCTGATGGCCGATGGTCTGGGTTTCCATGTGCCAAAAGGTTACCTGTATGCGGCGATCGGTTTCTCGATTCTGATCGAGTTTTTCAACCAATTGGCACGTGCTAACCACGAAAAACTGTTCAAAGGTAAGATCCGTCGCCGTGAGCGCACCGCAGAAATGGTGATGAGTTTGCTGGGGGCAAAACAAGAGATATCGACCCATCAGGATGATGAACCAACCCACGTATCGAAACGTCCAGATGCTGTGTTCAGTGAAGAAGAAAAAGACATGGTTTCACGTGTACTGCAACTTTCTTCGCTGCCAATCCGTGCCGTGATGACGGTGCGTCGTGATATTGAAATGCTAGATTTAACATCGCCACAGCAAGATATTTTGCAGTTACTGGCACAGACGCCCCATTCACGTTTGGTCGTTACGCGCGACAATAACCGTGATGCGCCACTGGGCATCATTCGTAAACGTGATGTGCTGGCACAATTGCTGGAAGATAAAAGTCTGCGGATAGAGTCATTAATTCAACCCGCACTGTGTTTACCGGAAACTATTTCGGTATTAAATGCGCTGGAACAATTTCGTCTGGCCAAAAATTATCTGGCGTTTGTCGTTGATGAGTTCGGTAATTTTGAAGGGCTGGTATCTATCCGCGATATTATGGAAGAGATCGCTGGTAACTTACCTGAAACGGGTGAAGAGTCGGAATATGTCATG
>CAIZDF010000218.1 GCA_903931645.1 uncultured Tolumonas sp. | reverse complement strand
GCGGAAACGGATAAATGCCGGAACCAGCCGGATTTATTGCGTAACGTCAGGCGTGAAATTTTGATGGGATCATCCATCGGCACATATTGCAGTAATTCCAGCGCGATCCCATTTGCCTGATGTTCGAAACGACTATAGCCGTAGCCGTGTCGCGTAATATATGTACCTTCATCACGGATCGGTTGTGCGGTTGCTGTCCAGAATTTGCCGGTGGTTTCATCACGAACATAAATTGCCTCACCAGCGGGGTCGGTTACCGGGTCATTGGACCAAGGCGTTAGCGTATTTTCACGGCTGTTTTCTGCCCATGTATAGCCACTGCCATCGGTGGATGTCTGAAAACCAAACGCCGGATTGGCGATCACATTGATCCAAGGGGCGGGTGTTGTTTTTCCTCCATGCAGAATGGTGACATATTCTTTGCCATTTTTATCAAAACCGCCTAATCCGTTAAAAAATTCCAGATTATGTGGTGTGGGCAGTTGTCGGGCGATCCAACTTTGTTGATTAAGATAGCGCGCCGGGCGTGACCGTGTGAGTAGCTTAGGCATCAACAATAACTGGTCTGCGATCGAGCCCCGATGGGCATATAACACCAGACGCGCAACCGATTGAAGTAATGTGCGGGCTTCCAGACTTAGCAGATCGGCTCTTAGTTCATACACCGAACCTTGTGCTAATTCTGCCCCAAAACGTGGTCTTGATTGGCTGCTTCGTATCGCGGTCGAGATAGCTATCTGCAGATCTTGCACATATGACGAAGCGCGTTCATTGAGGATCACCAGATCAACAGCTAGGCGTTTCATGCGCCAATATTCGTGCGCCCGCAATAGCTGGCGAACCTGATCCATATCCTCAATATCATCGATACGCAGCAGCACAATGGGTAAATCACCGGAAATAGCATGCTGCCATAAACCAGACTGCGCCCCGGCACCGCGAATAATGCTCTCTGATGGCACCCGGAAACGGGGATCGACATATAAAATCGGCGCGGCTAGTTGTTGGAAATTGGCGGCTTCTTGTGTGTCGATGCCGAGATGGCGAAGCTGAACTTGTGCTTGCGTCCAGGCTAATGTCTTGGCACGGTCAAAGGCATTGCGATCATGATGTTTATCAACCAGTGCTAGCAATGCTTCTTTAGATGACGCCACCAATGTCCAGAATGCAATACGGGCAATTTTTCCGGGCGGCACTCTGACACGTTGTCTGATTGAGAAAATGGCATCAAGAACGGTGCCTGTCGTGTTGGATAGTGAGCTCTTATTCAATACCGCATTGGCTGTGCCAAGTGAATTTCCACGGCCAATAAACTGCGCCCGATCCGATTCATACTGCGGTTCGGCAGTGATATCACCCTCAACAACAGAAAGATGGGCCGCCCAGATCTGCGGTTCGTTAGCAGAACGAGGGCGACGCGTGGCGATGATGGCACCGTATTCAGCAATATATTCGGTGACCACAAACATTTTGGAAAAAGCGGGATGCGCAATATCGGCTGACTGCGTTGTTAATACCAGCTCGGCATATGAGGTCAGCTCAATTTCGCTGGAACGGCGGCCATTATTCGTCAACGTGATACGACGAACTTCACCATCATCTTCGCCGGAAACCAGTACATCCATGGTGGTTTTCAGTTTGCCGTTATGATGAATATACTCCGCCCGATCTTCACAGAAGAACACTTCATTGTTTTCGGTGTGATTCCCGATAGGGTGCAGACTGGCCGACCAGATATCATTACGTTGTATGTCACGCATGAAGATAAACGAACCGTAATTATCTCGGGTTGCATCTTCCCGCCAGCGGGTGATGGCAATATCACGCCAGCGACTATAACCCGCACCGACGGCAGTCAGCATCACGGCATAACGCCCATTCGACAGCAGATGGGTGATCGGTGCGCTGCCGAAAGCCGATGATAAAAGATGACGTACAGCCGGTGTTTCATTATTAATAACATCGTTTGCTGCTGCACTAACCTCTTCCGCACGAGGGTGAGCCACTGCAACATTACGTGGCATCCGTTCCTGAAGTAACAGTTCACACGCCTGAATGATCGGTTCCCGATGGAATCGGGCTCGCATTTCACCGGCATGGATCACATTCGCAATTGCGACGATGGTCATGCCCTGATGATGTGCCATAAAACTACGGATGATGACCACATCTTCCTGATCGGGCAATCTTGAGCGGGTGAAATCTAATGCTTCATAAAAACCATAGCGGCCCTGTGCGCCGATCTCGGCCAGACGCGTGTAATTTCGGCGGGCATGCAGGGGGTCAACCATCGCGGCCAGCGCGGTCGCATAAGGTGCGATAACCACATTGGCAGAAAGACCCCGTTTCAAACCCAGCCCTGGCACACCAAAGTTGGAATATTGATAGGTAAATTCCATGTCACGTGCGTTATAAGCTGACTCGGAAATACCCCAGGGAATACCTAACAACCGGCCAACATTGGCCTGCCGTTCAACGACCAGCGTGTTGGTCTGTTCAAGTAAACTGACAACCGGAGCCCGAATAACCAGCGAT
>CAIZDF010000217.1 GCA_903931645.1 uncultured Tolumonas sp. | reverse complement strand
TTGATCAGTTTGCCATCTTTATACACCTGCGAAGTGGCAACAAATCCCAGTTCTGCATTACCGGTATCAACAAATTGTTTTACCTGATTAATGTTTTCACCCTGCACCAGTTTTGAGCTAAGAGAAGCGGTTAATCCTAGCTTATCCAATGCTTCATACGCGGCAGTTCCATAAGGTGCAGTTTTTGGATTCCCGACAGCTAAATGGCTATATTTACCGGTTTTGAGCACATCGCCTTTACTGTCGACTGTATTTGCATCCGCAGACCACAACACCAACTTCCCTTTTGCATAGGTAAATTGGGTATCAGCCAGTGCTAATTCGGCTTTCACCAGTTTCTTTGGTGTTTTGCTGTCAGCACTGATCATGACTTCAAAAGGGGCGCCATTTTGAATTTGGGTAAATAACTTCCCTGTTGCGCCAGAAGAAATCAGCAACGTATTGCCGGTGTCTTTTTGGAACGCTTTACCAATGTCTTCCAGTGGTTGAGCAAAATTGGCTGCCACTGCGACTTTTACCTCATCAGCGAAAGACAAACATGGCGTTAATAACAATAAAGCAATGGTGATTGGGTTTTGACGTAATGACAACATGGGCACTCCTTGGCTCATTGACTTGGCGTTATGCAGTAATAAGCACAAAGCCTGCCTAAATGCATAACACATCAGTCACAGTCAGATGCCTGCAATCAAAAAACAAAAACAAATTGAACTAATAACCTGATATATAAGGAATATTTTTATATAAACTCAATTATGCGAGTTGTCACATCTATCAACAATCAGATAAGCATCGTTGTGCATTTTGTTGCACAACAATGCACGAATAATGACAAATGTGACAATCCTCACATTATCTGTGCGACAAAATGAAACTTATTGGCCCATGGAATAACTCTATTATCGTGTTTTTCTGGGTAATTTGGTTGAATTTTAATCAATTTGGGTTTCGGGTATGTATTTTGCTCTTCGCTATATAAGTTAATACATATCGAGGGATCGGAATGTCTAAACATTCACATCACATGACAGGTGCTTTATTAGGTGAACTAAAACTGTGCACGGAAGTAGGACCATCACTAGGCGATACGCGCATCCACCTGCTCGAAGCAATTGATCGTTTGGGTTCACTAACACAAGCCGCTAAGTCGATTCCGCTCTCTTACCGTGCGGCCTGGGACGCGTTGGATGAGATGAATAATCTGGCTGAGCAACCATTGGTGATAAGAACAACCGGCGGGAAAAATGGTGGGGGAACGTTACTTACCGCCTATGGTAAACAAACCGTCGCGCTCTACCGAGCGTTACAAGCGGAATATCAGTTAGCTTTATCCAAGATCCATGAGCAATTACAACATTCATCCTGTCAGGGAAAATCGGACGGCTGTGGTGAGCAGTATGATGTACCACGATTTCGACGTTTATTGCGTCGGATATCCATGCGCAGCAGCGCCCGCAATCAGTTTATGGGCACAGTCACTGCGATACGCCCTGGCCCGGTAGAATTTGAGATCACGCTAAAATTAGATGAAAAAGTACACCTGATTGCGGTTATTACCCGAGAATCAGCAGGCAGTTTAGACATCTTTTCTGGGCAAGAGTTGTATGCGTTGATTAAATCATCGTCTGTAATGTTAGTCACAGACCAAAAGCTCAAGCTATCAACCCGCAACCAACTTTGGGGCGTAATTAGTCATATCTATCGTGGACCAATTAATAGTGAAGTAGTGATCAGTTTACCGGGAGACAAAACCGTCTGTGCTGTAGTTACGACGGAAAGTGTACAAACTATGCAGTTAGCCGAAGGGCAAGAAGCCTGTGCGGCATTTAAAGCCTCTGCAGTTTTGTTATGCAGCTATCAGGGCTGAATGTACATTTAGTAAAAAGCTAATGCGGTTGTCAGGCATATCCGAACAATCAGCATTAGCTATTTCCAGCCAGAAAAACTGGCTTTTACCATTCATGAACTAAACATGAGGCATAGATCACTTTTAACGTTCAGCGAACACTTCTTTTGCGGCAAACATTCCATTCAGCGCGGCAGGAAAACCAGCATACACTGCCATTTGTATGATCACTTCGACGATTTCAGTTTCTGTACAACCAACATTTAATGCGCCATGAATATGAACTTTCAGTTGTGGCGCAGCGTTGCCCAGTGCTGTTAATGCGGCAACGGTCGCGATCTCGCGCGATTTCAGATCTAAGCCGGGTCTGGAGTAGATATCACCAAATGGAAATTCAATAACATAACGAGCTAAATCCGGTGCGATATCCTGCAAAGCAGCAATGACTTTTTCACCCGCTTCACCATCAATCTCATTCAATTTAGCTAAACCTTGCTGATATCGTAAATTTTCAGTTTTCATCTTTATGCTCCGGTTATGAATGTTGGGTTTATTCATACCGAGCTTACAACTTAGAGTTAACTCTCAGTCAAGCCATGCTTTGGCGTGTTATCGCATTAGCGTAAAAGGCAATTTTTTCATTCAATTTTTCAAGATGTTGCTGTTGTTGCTCAATGGTCGATTTCAATACAGCCGCATGCTTTTCCAGTAATTTTTGCCGTTCCTGCATAGTCCCGTCACCTGTTGCACGTAACGCGGCATACACCAGGATTTGGTTTAACGGCATTCCGGTTTCTTTCAAGCGCTGAACAAAGGCAATCCAACCGACTTCCTGTTCGGTAAAAATGCGATGGCCATTATCCAAACGGGCAACACAGCCGAACAGACCAATTTTGTCGTAATAACGGATAGTGTGAGCAGTCAACCCTACCCGTTCCGCAAACTGTTTAACGTTCATAACAAGTCTCAGGAAGTTTTTACTTAACCGAATAATCATATTTGGCCCGAGGATTATATCGACGGTTACAGTGCCATGTTCTTGTATTTGAAAAACCAAAACTATTTTTATTTGTTAATCAAGAATAAATCGATAACCAATTCCCGTCTCCGTTTGTAAATAGCGAGGCTGAGTCGCGTCTTTCTCAAGTTTTTGTCTTAAATGCCCCATATAAATACGAATGTATTGTGTTTGTTCAATATATGAAGGCCCCCACACTGTATTTAATAGTTGCCGATGAGTCAGTACTCGCCCTGGTTGAGCTAATAATGCCATTAATAGCCGATATTCCAGTTGTGTTAGGTGTATTTCTTCATTATTCCTGAAAACGCGTCTTTTGGTACGATCAACTCGAACATCGCCAAAACAAATCTCCGGTGATTCAGATTCTTTTTCTGTCATTCGACGACGCAAATTAGCTCTGACTCGCGCCAATAATTCAGCCATACCAAACGGTTTACTGAGATAATCATCGGCACCAGCATTCAACGCTCGGACTTTATCAGTTTCATCACTGCGTGCAGATAACACAATAATAGGTAGCTGACTCCACTGGCGCACTTCTTCAATAAACTGATTACCATCACCGTCAGGTAAACCCAAATCCAAGATCACCAAGTCAGGTTTACGGGTCGCAACTTCTATCAATCCGCGTTGTAATGTATCCGCGTCAAACACACGGAATCCTTCGGACTGTAATGCTGTTCCGAGAAACCGCCGAATCTGATGTTCATCTTCCACGATGAGAATATTGGCTGTATGGTCATTCACGATTCGCTAATAAGCTCCGGCTCTAATTCAGGTAAAGGTTGTAATGGCAAAGTAAAATAAAAATTCACGCCTCCGCCACTGCGATTTTCAGCCCAGATTCGTCCACCATGTGTTTCAATAATGGCTCGACAGATAGCAAGACCAAGACCAACTCCGGGGGTTGTCGATTCTTTTTCACCACGGGCAAATTTTTCAAATATTAATTTTTCTTGTCCGACAGGTAATTCTGGCCCCAGATTCCAGACTGTAATCAATACTTCTATTTCTAATACTTCAACATCAATACCAATAGTGACGCCATCACCTGCATATTTACAACCATTTTCCAATAAATTAACCAGTACCCGTTCTATCAATACACCATCACAAAATAACAACGGTAAATCTGGTGGAATTTGAATATTCAGAGGATGACCGGTTAAAGGAATATTCAATGACGTTAACGCACTGCCAACCATTTCTTGTAAAGATTGCCATTCTTTACGCAGATGCACCCCCTCTGATTCTAGTCGAGCCATATCCAATAAGTTATTAACCAGACGTGTTGTACCAAGAACCTGAGCCCGAATGGCATTCGCCTGTTGGGTATGGGGAGATTTATCAATAGTTAACGATTGCATCAGCATTTCCGCTTGTGCAAACAACACCGTCAACGGTGTACGCAAATCATGTGATAATGCGGCCAATAAAGCATTACGCAAACGTTCAGTTTCACTGTGTAATTTTGCTTCTTCGGCAACGTGAGCCAACCGAAGACGTTCTAAAGCAACCGCAATCAATAACGCGTATGTATCAAGCAGTCGTTGCTGCTCTGGGATCATCAACATTCGTAAATTAGCCGGTTCCAGAACTAAAATACCTAATGTTTGTAATGGGGTAATTAAGGGCACATAACGCTGAGTCGCGGCTGGTAATGTGTCGGTACCCATCCCTACATGTTCATTACGGTCAAAACACCACTGTGCAATGGCTTGATCTACCTGTAGTTGTCTTCGCCCCATTATATGTAAGTGTTGTTGCTCATCAGGCAGTAATAATGCGGAGGTTGCACGAAAACTTCGCTTCAAAAAATGCTCGGCAATTCTAGCTACATCTTCCGCAGTAAGTACGGAACTCAATGCCTTAGCCATTTCAAATAAATTGCGCGCCCGTTCTTCCCGGTATTGTGCAACCCGAGCCTGATAGCGAGCCCATGCAGTAAGTTGTCCGATTAATAAACCAATCAGTAACATCACACCAAATGTCAGTAAATACTGGACATCACTGACAGCAAAAGAAAAACGAGGAGTAACAAAGAAAAAATCGAAACTAGCCACATTAATAATTGCAGAGACGCTGGAACTAACACGTCCATATAGCAATGCAACGAACACAACACCCAATAAATAGAGCATTACAATATTAAGTGGTGCCAAAAAATTAATGAGCAGTGACGATATCAACGTGATAACAACACAGCTCAACAACGCAAAACCGACACCGGAAAACTGGCGCTGCCATTTTTCATCTTTATGACGAATATCTGCTGGTAAAACTGGGACGGGGATGGTGTCACTCTCTGTCAGAGAAACAATCAATAAATCAAGTTCAGGCCCTTGTGTGCCCAGCCTGTGAGCGAAACTGCCTTTCCACCAGTGGTGCCAGAGCTTCTTGGTATGCCGCCCTATCAGAATTTTGCCTAGATTATGCTCTCGCGCATAATGCAAAACGGCCTCAGCCTCATCTTGTGCTGGCAATGTTGAAGTTTCGGCCCCCAATTCCTGCGCCAGATGTAAAGTCGCTAGAATACTGCGACGCTCCTGTTCTGGGCGCCGGTGTAAACGCGGTGTTTCGACGTAAACAGCATGCCAGATACATCCCAACCTTCCGGCAAGTCGAGCTGCAACACGAACTAATTTTTCATTTCCCCCACCAGGACCAATACAAACCAAAATAGCATCTCGCGTGTGCCAAACCGGTTCACCGCCGTGCCGGAAAGCCTGCATTTGATCATCGACCCGATCGGCTGTACATCGTAAAGCCAGTTCCCGCAGAGCAATCAGGTTTTCTTTACGGAAAAAATGCTCAATGGCACGTTCCGCTTGTTGTGGTAAATAAACCTTACCCTCATTAAGGCGCCGACGGAGGTCGTCCGGTGGTAAATCCACCAGCACGACCTCATCCGCTTCTTCATATAATCGATCCGGCACAGTTTCCCGTACGCGGATACCGGTAATGCTACCCACAACATCATTGAGGCTTTCTAAATGCTGAACATTCAGTGTGGTTAAAACATCAATTCCTGCTGCTAGCAATTCTTCAACATCTTGCCAGCGTTTGGGATGACGAGACCCCGGCATATTGGAATGGGCCAGTTCGTCCATCAAAACCATCGCTGGCGCACGCGATAGTGCGCCATCAATGTCAAACTCATGAAAAGTATGTTTCCGATAATGCACTTGCTTTAACGGAAGTTGTGTCAACCCCTCCAGCAATGCAGCTGTTTCGCTCCGGCCATGTGTTTCAACCACACCAATCAGAACATCCAACCCTTCAGCACGTAAGCGTTTAGCTTCTAGCAACATGGCGTAGGTTTTCCCTACGCCAGCGCATGCGCCAAAAAATACTTTGAGATGCCCGCGAGGTGGCCGCGTTTCAGCCAACAGCGCATCAGGATCAGGACGTAGATCGTCGTTATCGAGTGGCATGTGAAACATCCTGTTGATCTAAAGCTAAGTTTAAAATCATTACGTTCACCATCGGCACACCGGTAAACCAACCCGAACGGTCAATATATTGCGCCAGTATTTGTCTGACTTGCTTTTCTTCCAGCCCTCGGCTTTTGGCAACCCGACTGAGTTGATAGTTAGCCGCAGCCAGACTAATTTGAGGGTCTAAACCACTGGCAGATGCTTGTATCAATTCAACGGGTACTGGTTTCGTTTGATCAGTTGATTGTTGCCATTGCGTTATGCGCGTTTTCCATTGCTGCATTAAGTCTAGGCTGCTCTGCCCGTAATTACTCCCGCCAGAGGCCATACCATCAAAATTACCAGCAGATGGGCGCGCCCAGAAATAACGTGGGTCGGTCATGTTTTGCGCCAGCAGCGCCGAGGCAACAGGTTTATGGTCACGATACAATAATGACCCATTTGCCTGTGCAGGAAAAATGACCTGAGTAACCCCCGTAACGAGGAGGGGATAAGCCACACCAGTCAGCAGTGTCATTAACAGCAGCATTTGCAATGCAGTTCGAAAAATTTTCATATTAAATCCAACCCATCAGCGTCAGAAACAGATCAATGATTTTTATTCCAATGAACGGCAATACAATTCC
>CAIZDF010000216.1 GCA_903931645.1 uncultured Tolumonas sp. | reverse complement strand
GGATGCTGAAGAGATCTTGATCCTCGCCACCGGCCACAATAAAGCGCTAGCCGTGCAAGAAGGTAATGAAGGCAGTGTGAATCATTTATGGACGATATCTGCACTGCAACTGCATCCTCGTGGCTTGCTGGTTTGTGATGAAGCCGCAACGATGGAATTGAAAGTGAAAACACTGCGTTACTTCCAGCAGTTGGAAGCAGCTGAATTAGCAAAATTTTAAGGAGGAAAACATGTACGCGCTTTGTAACAGTGTACTCCTGACAGGTTATCAACGGCTGACGGATACAGCCGTTGTGGTTGCCGAAGGAAAAGTGGTCGCGCTGTTACCACAGGCAGAACTTCCCGCAGATCTGCCGCAACAAGATATGCAAGGTCACCTGCTCTGCCCTGGTTTTATCGATCTGCAACTGAACGGCTGCGGTGGTGTGATGTTTAATGACACGCCAGATGTGGCTACGCTGGCGCATATGCAACGCACTAATCTACGCTCCGGCACTACCAGCTTTTTGCCGACACTGATCAGTGATAGCGATGAAGTCATTCAACAAGCGCTCAGTGCCACCAAACAGTTCATGCAGCAACACCAGCATCAGGTGTTAGGCATGCATCTGGAAGGGCCATATACCAACCCCAAACGGCGAGGTATTCACCCGCAAGAGCAATTACGCCAACCGTCTGACGAGATGATTACGTATCTGAGTCAGCAGGCGCCCTGGCTGAAGAAAATAACCTTGGCACCGGAACTTAATCTGGCTCGGCATATTCGCCAACTCGCCGATGCGGGTGTGACGGTCAGTATTGGCCATTCTGCCGCGACCTATGAGCAAGCGATGGCGGGTTTTGACGCCGGTATTCGTTTTGCCACGCACCTGTATAACGCGATGACTGCCACTGAAAATGGCCGCACCCCAGGCATTGTCGGCGCTATTTATGACCGTGACGATGTTTATACCGGTGTCGTGGCCGATGGTTTTCATGTGCACTGGGCCAATGTGCGATTAGCGAAAAAAGTTCTGGGTGATCGGCTGTGTCTGGTCACTGATGCTACTGCCGCCGCAATGCCACCAGCCGGCTTCGAAAAATTTGATTTTTGTGGTGCAGAAGTCTTTTTACGCAACGGCCGCTGCGAAGATAGTAACGGAACACTTGGTGGTTCGGCCCTGACCATGGTAGAAGGTGTGCAGTTATTAGTTGAGCAGGCAGGTTTGCCACTGGATGAAGCCATTCGAATGGCCACACTCTACCCTGCCCGCGCCATTGGTGAAGCAGATAAACTCGGTGCCATTCAGCCCGGTTACATCGCCAACCTGACGCTGCTGACGAAAGATTTTAAGATCATGGATACCATGGTTAACGGACACTGGACAAAGGATGTTGAATGAGTTCACACGGAGAACGGGTTGCCAACCATGAACTGCTAAAGCAGGTTAATGCGGCATTGGTGTATCGTTTAATTGATACACAAGGCCCAATCTCCCGTGTGGATATCGCCCAAATCAGTGCGCTGGCTCCGGCCAGCGTCACTAATATTACCCGCCAGCTACTCGAAAATGGTTTGATCAAAGAGGTCGCCCAGCAAGCGTCAACCGGTGGCCGCCCCGCCATATCGCTGACCACTGAACAAGCCGTTTTTCTGTTTATCTCCTGCCGCTTAGGCCGCGAGGAATTACAATGCAGCGTCATGGATCTGTCGGGTGCCATTCATCAACATACTGTGACCCCGTTAGTGCAACATGATGCAGAAAGTATTGTCACCACCTTGCAGCAGGCTATTGGGCAACATCTGCAAACAGCGAAACCCAAACAACAATTTATTGCTATCGCCATCACCATGGCCGGCTTAGTTGATCCGCAAACCGGCACCGTACTTTATTCGCCAAATCACCAGATAGCTAATCTGGAGCTGGCTCAGCGTCTGCAAAGCATCACTCAGTTACCAATTTATATCGGTAACGACACCCGCGCATTGGCCTTAGCGGAATATTACCTGGGCGCAGCAAAAGGCTGCCAAGACTTTATTTTAGTGAGTATTCATCACGGCGCCGGTTCAGGGATCGTCAGTAACGGGCAATTGTTACTAGGTAAAAACCGGAATGTCGGGGAAATTGGTCATATTCAGATTGATCCATTTGGTGAGCAATGCCATTGCGGAAATTTTGGTTGTCTGGAAACGCTGGTTGCCAATAAAGCCATCATGGCACAAACCCGGGCTTTATTAGCGAAAGGTCACAAAAGCACACTGCAAAATGAAAATCTCAGTATTGAGAAAATCTGTCAGGCAGCGATCCGAAACGATCAGGTCGCCGTACAAATCATTCGTCAGGCCGGAGAAAATCTGGGGCGGGTATTAGCTATTCTGGTCAATCTGTTTAACCCGGAAAAGATCCTGCTGGCAGGTGAAATCGTACAAAGTGCAGCGGTGCTATTTCCGGCATTACTGCAGCAAATTCAACGCCAGTCACTGCCTAATTTCCATCATGAGCTACATTTAGACCAAGCACATTTTCAAGGTCAAGGCACGATGGGAGGCTACGCATTGATTAAGCGAGCACTGCATGAAAGCGATTTATTGCAGCGAATTATGCAGCCTTGAACGAATTATCCATAGCGATCAAACAGTACAAGAAAAATACACTTAGACGTAACATTGGTCATCGATAAAAATAATTTATCATAAAGAAAAAAAACTCGATTTTTAAGTATGCGCGATGCTGAACATACTTCCCCGCGATGGAATAACAGAGGTACTCATACGCCATGAGCTTTGAATCAGAAAAACGTTTTAACGATCTGCAACACTTCCCACGTGGCATTCGCCGCAGCGGTAATTTTACTGTTGGTGAAAGTGATCTGCTGGAACGCCATGGGCATGCCATGATGGAACTGTACCAAGGCAAACGACTGCCAAAAGATGATGTAGAAACTGCATTTGTTGAACGAGTAACCGCTGGTGATGCCGCGGGCAACCCGTTTGCCAAAGTATGGTTGAAATATATCAAGGTGATCGGTCCACGCCGCGTACACCGTCTATGCACTTCTAACGGCGACGAAGGTAGCTTCGAAACGGTAGAAGAGCCACTGGAGTAATGGATACGGATCTGCTGCGTACCTTTATTGAGGTCAGCAAAACCCGTCACTTCGGACGCGCCGCCGAGAATTTGTATCTCACACAATCGGCGGTGAGTTTTCGCATTCGCCAGCTGGAACAACAGCTGGGCGTTAGCCTTTTTGCTCGTCACCGTAACAATATTCAGTTAACCCAATCGGGTGAACATCTCCTGCCCTATGCTGAAACTATTTTGCAGACCTTAGGCCGTGCGAAACAGACTTTGGCCAAAGATGATGCCATGCAGCATCAGCTGGTAATTGGTGCGCCGCAAGCATGTTGGGAGATGGGATTACAGCAATGGCTCGATGGCTGGTTTAGCGAGCAGCAAGATCAGGCGATGCGGTTAGAAACGGGAAACCGTGAACAACTCTGTCGCCAGCTCTTAGAGCGCGCGCTCGATCTGGCGGTAATGACTGAACCGAGTAAAATTGATGAAGTCACCGTACGTCAGGTGGGGGAATTTCAGCTTTGTCTGGTGAGTCGCACACCGCGCTTAAATACCAGCATGCTGAATGAACAAGCGGTGATCTGGCTTGATTGGAGCACCAATATGGGCTCGGCGAACGTGCCTGCGGAATTATTGCAACGCATGCCGACGTTACAGACCAGCTCTGTTCAGCAAGCGTTACATCATCTGCTGAAACACGGCGGTGTTGCTTATCTGCCGCGGCATTTTATTGCCAGTCACCTGAAAAATGGTGAATTGCATTTTGTCGATGGCGCACAAGTGTTACCACGCCCCATTTATCTGGCTTATCGTAGTGGTAGTGAACAGCAACCTCAGCTAGAGGCGCTGCTCAATCGCCCTTTACGTCTTGGCACACAGACCGTTTAAAGTTTTCGCTTATTCACCTTGACTGAGCTGCTGCGTAAAACCAGTCTTGGCGACAAGGTCAGATGATGAATATCGGTCTCTTTGCCTTCCACTAAGCGCATCATCTCCTGACAGCCCAAGTGACCAATTTCACGCATTGGCTGGGAAACACTACTGATGTTCATCACCTTCGCCAGTAACGTATTATCAAAGCCAACCACCAGCACCTGTTCTGGCACCTGATAACCACGTTGCAGCAATATTTCGATGACTTGTTGCGCTGCCACATCGTTAAAAGCAAAAATAGCAGAAAATGGTAATGACGGGTGCGTATCCAGATAGTTATTAAAACACTCGGCCAATTCGATGGCTGTTAGTGCCGGTGTTTGAATAATGTTTTCAAGTTCGAGAGGGACTCCGAGCGCCGCCAAACGATCTCTGAAACCACCAAATTTCTGCTCAACATCATCGACGGAACCTAAATAACCAATCGCGGTGTGACCCATGCTGACCAGATGTTCCGCAACCTGAGCACCACCTTCCACATGATCAACCGCCACGCTGGTTAATTCCGCCACCAGTTGTGTTAATACCACCACCGGGAACGGCAGACTATTTAGCGTGGCAATGTGCTCAGTCGTGCGTGAACACGGCACGATAAACAAACCGTCAATTTTATACTGCTGACACGCGTTCATCAGAGTCAGTTCACGTTGAACATCGCCGCGTGAGTTAAAAACCAACAACGCCCGCCCAAGGTGTTGGGCTTCCTGCTCAACAATATCCAACAATTCGGCAAAATAAGGGTTCGCCAAGGTCGGTAAAATAATGGCGAACAATGGTGTTTTTTCCACACTCTTTCGCCCACCGCCGAGCGGCTGGTTATAAACATAACCCAGCTCTTGCACTACGGCACGCACATGTGCCGCCGTATCAGGTGATACTTTATCTGAGTTATTCAGCACGCGGGAAATTGTGGCAATGGATACTCCCGCTAACTGAGCGACATCTCTTATTGTTGTCATTGACGTTCCATTAATTTTTATAAAGCACTACCTAAGCAGTAGCAACATCATTTCCAGTTATTATATTGGAGGTAAAGCCAAAGTATGCCAGAGCGCATTACTTACCGTTACTGCGCCAGTTATCACTTCCGCACTGAAGCAGTGATTTGGCCCTTGTTCGGGAAACGCCAGATTCGTCACGGCATAACGCCCATCATCCAGCAGTAATTCCACCGAACTACGATCCAGCAATAAATCGAGTGAAATCTTCCGGTTAGCACCTAATGTCAAAGTGTAATCGTGAGGAAATTGTTGTTCATATGTCTCATCACCAGAAGCAGCAAAACGCTGACAACGTAGCGTTAAAACGCCATCTTGAGTGGTCAGGATAAGCTGTGTGCCCTGCAACGGCGTCAGTGACAACGAACTGTTATCATCCAGTGCGACATTCAGCGTTAAACGAGCTGCAGCTTGCCATTCGGTTTGCAGCAGTGATGCCGAAGCCGTATAGGTATTATCGGTTAACGGGTGTGTTGTGACATGCGCAGCAGCATCAAGTTCACGAATAAAGGCATGGTGTAATCGCAACCCTTCATTCGTCGGTTTTAGAATGAGCTCCTGCGGCATGCTCATCGCCGAACGCCAGCTTTGTGTTGGCGTATGGTTGGCATAGGGCCAGCAACTCATCCACGCCAATGCGATGCGGCGACCATCACTTTGCGGAATATCGGCCCAGGTCTGCGTTGCATAGAAATCGCGACCATGGTCCAGCCATAACACGGTTTCCGGTGTGTGATCATCAATAAATCGTTCGCCATCAAACTGACCAACAAAATATTGCGTACCCGAGCCGCCCGCATAGGCTTCACGTTGTACACCTACAATCAAGATCCAACGACTGTCTGTGCTGCCTGCTATTTTTATTTCAAACAGATCGGGACATTCCCACGCCCGTTCATCGTGTGCGCCATGCCCATCACCGAACGATGAACTGAATTGCCAGTTTTTGGCATCGGTAGAACGATAGATACTGACTTGCTGCCCTGTTGTCACCACCATGATCCAATGCTGACTTGGGGTGTGCCAGAACACTTTGGGATCGCGAAAATCTTGCAGACCAGGGTTCGCAATAACCGGATTGCCACTGTATTTGCTCCAGTGGCGGCCATTGTCATGGCTGTAGGCTAAGCCTTGCGATTGGGGAAAATCGACATCGTCTGGGTGTTTTTCTGCGGCAATAGTGTAATAGGCCAATAGGCCATCTTTGCCATTAAACAAACCGGATTTATCACCATAGTCGACAGTTGCGGTGCCGGAAAAACACATGCCCAACGCATCAGGTGCTAATGCGATCGGTAGGTGTGTCCAGGACAATAGATCAGTGCTGATC
>CAIZDF010000215.1 GCA_903931645.1 uncultured Tolumonas sp. | reverse complement strand
TTTGATAAAACAGGTGATATTCCTGCAGAAATGATGGATTTTGCGGCCATTGAACAGCGGATCATGGTTGAGATTGAAGATTTGATCGCCGCTTGTCTCGCAAGTCCATGCCCAGTCTATATAGTCACGAACGAAGTTGGTTTTGGTATTGTTCCCGATAATCTCTTAGCCAGACGATTTCGTGATATTGCTGGGCGAGTTAACCAGCGGTTAGCTGCCAAAGCAAAAGAGTTGTATTTGGTCGTGTCTGGTATCGAACTGAAGATGAAAGGGTAAAGAAAGGTTTAACTCATTTAGTTCATGAACCCGTGTTGGCGTCATGGACAAAACCACGAGAGAAACGTGCGATATAGCGTTAACTGTGGCGGATTTGGGGGCGAGCACAAATAATAAGCCGCTCCCGTCTTTACCGACTCGGCAAAGGGCCTGACAAGGCGTTTCATGCGTGAATCCTCTTCTATTAATGAGATGTCGGCCATAGCGACGCCAAAGCCTTGAATAGCGGCACTGATCGCGAGATCCATGGTGTCGAAATGCTGATTCTTGCGCATCGTGAACGCATGATTTGCATTGGAGTGCAGCCACAACTTCCAATCGCGTTGATCATGGGTTGGGTGTAAAAACGTGAAGGTCGATAAATCCAACTCGCCACCAGCCTTGCTCATCCTCTCGATTAAATGAGGGGCGATGACTGGCGATATTACCTCATCAAACAGCTTATAGCCTTGGTTTGCAGGTAATGGCTGTTCGGCAAATACGATCGCGGCATCAAAATTTTCGGTTTTGAAATCGACATCGTGAGCTGTCGTGGTGGTGAGCGATACATGAATCTCAGGGTGCTCAGCTTCCAATTTCATTAATTGCGGCACTAGCCAGCGCATCGCGCAGGTAGGGGCTTTTAAACGGATCACCGCATTTTCGCGGCAGGCTTTTTGTGTGGCTGAGAGTAGTAGGTCAAATGCGGTTTTTACTTCCGGCAAATATTGTTGACCTTGTGGTGTTAAGGCCAAACCACGGGCATGGCGTTGGAACAGCGAGAAACCCAGATAGGCCTCAAGCGTGGCAATCTGGCGACTTACCGCGCCTTGGGTCACGCACAGCTCATCTGCCGCACGAGTGAGATTGAGATGGCGGGCTGTTATCACAAAAGCATGTAAAGCATTGAACGGTGGCGTGCGTTTAGTCATCAGTTTAGTTCGCTTAGCTATGCGTTTTTCTCATAGCTATTATGACAACAAATCGCTACTGGTCACAAGTAATGTCACGTTTAATGAAGGTGAATACAGCCTGAATAAACAATAAGACGGAGCTTTCATGACAATTCAGACGCCGGTGCAAACTCACTCCAAATTACCGGATGTTGGAACCACTATCTTTACCGTCATCGGTCAATTATCCAACCAATACAACGCGATCAATTTATCGCAAGGTGCACCGAGTTTCCCGTGTGATGCCAAGCTAGTTGATCATGTCACGCAGGCGATGCAGCAAGGTTTTAATCAATATGCGCCGTTGACGGGTGTTGTGGCGCTGAAAGAGCTGATTCAGGCTAAAGTGTTTACGCTCTATGGGCAGTCTTACGACGTCAATCAAGAGATCACGGTGACAGCGAGTGCCAGTGAAGCGCTTTACTCGGCTATTTCAGCCTTGGTGCACCCCGGTGATGAAGTGATCTATTTCGAGCCGTCGTTTGATAGCTATGCGCCGATTGTGCGGCTACAAGGGGCGACACCCGTTGCGCTGAAATTGTCGGTGCCAGAATTCGCCATTAATTGGGATGAAGTGCAGGCTGCTATTTCGCCGAAAACCCGCATGATCATCATCAATACACCGCACAACCCCAGTGCGCAGGTGTTAAGTGCTGACGATTTAGCGCAGTTAGCCCGTGTGACTCGCAACACCGATATCGTGATTTTGTCTGATGAGGTGTATGAGCACATTGTCTTCGACGGGCATCGTCATCACGGCATGGCAACGCATTCCGAATTAGCCTCGCGCAGTGTGATTGTCTCTTCGTTCGGCAAAACTTTCCACGTCACCGGTTGGCGAGTGGGTTATTGCCTTGCGCCGCAGGCACTGATGAGCGAAATTCTGAAAGTGCACCAATTTATGATGTTTTCCGCAGATACACCGATGCAATATGCTTTTGCGGAATACATGAAAGATCCGCAGACTTATCTGCATCTTTCGTCCTTTTATCAGCAAAAACGCGACTTGATGATCGCGGAACTCCAGAACAGCCCATTCCAGCTGTTACCGTCATCGGGCTCCTTTTTTATGCTGGCCAGTTACGCCCATTTCAGCCAAGAGTCAGATAGCGACATGGTGAAGCGTTTGATCACCGATTTTGGTGTTGCCACCATTCCACTGTCCGCTTTCTATGCCGATGGCACCGATAACAAGCTCATCCGCCTCTCGTTTGCTAAAGACGATGCAACGATTATCGCCGGTGCGAAAGCGCTTTGTCAGGTAAAGGGGTAAGCGATGAGCGATCGTCATTTAGTAGCCGCTATTCAGATGAACAGCCAAGACAACGTGACTGACAATCTGGGGTTGGCGGCACAACTTATTCAGGCTGCCGTTTATGCAGGGGCCAAATTTATTCTGCTGCCAGAATATTTCTGCTTTATGGGTAAACATGATGCTGAGCGTGTTGCACTAGGGGAAACCTTCGGCGATGGCCCAATCCAAACGTTTATTGCCGCACTGGCGAAACAACACGAAGTCTGGATCTCGGCTGGCACCATTCCACTAAAAAGCCCAGAGCCAAATAAAGTCTATAACAGTAACCTGCTGTTTAATGAGCTTGGTGAGTGTGTCGGGCGCTATGACAAAATTCACCTGTTTGGATTTGATAATGGCATTGAATCATATGCTGAAGCTGACACATTAGCTGCCGGCTCTGCGTTACAGACCTTTGTCACCCTGATTGGCAATGTCCGCGCATCAGTTTGTTACGACCTGCGGTTTCCAGAAATGTATCGCAAAGAGCCGATATTCGACGTGATCACCATGCCGGCAGCCTTTACCTACACCACCGGCGAATGCCATTGGGAAACGTTGCTCAAAGCGCGCGCAATTGAAAATCAAAGCTATGTGATTGCCGCCGCACAAACCGGTGTGCACCCCAATGGTAAACGAACTTTTGGGCACAGCATGATTATTGACCCGTGGGGCAAGGTGTTAGCACAACAAGAATCAGGTAATGGCTTTGCGCTTGCGGAGCTGGATTTTGATTATTTAACAACTGTTCGGAGTGATCTTCCTGCACTCAAAAACCGTGTTTTCTTTTAATTCATCTCGATAAAAGTAGAAGGGACTCAACATGAAAAAAATCAGCATGCTCATGCTCGCACTGGGTGTTTTATCATCGGCTTCCGCCATCGCAGAACAGATGCGTTTTGGGTTGGAAGCGGAATATCCACCGTTTGAAAGCAAAAACGCGAAAGGCGAGTTGGAAGGCTTCGACATCGAGCTGGGCAACACCATTTGTAAAGTAGCGCAGTTGCAGTGTTCATGGGTTGAAAGCAGCTTTGATACTTTAATTCCGGGGTTGGCGGCGAAAAAATTTGATGTGATCAACTCAGCCATGAACATCACAGAGAAACGTAAAGAGACCATCGATTTTACCAATCCGATCTACCGTATTCCTTCACAGTTGGTTGCGAAAACTGATTCTGGTTTAACTTCGACCGTTGACGGTCTGAAAGGGAAAAATATCGGCGTACTGCAAGCATCAATTCAGGAAGTGTATGCCAAAGAACATTGGGAACCAAAAGGCGTCACCATTACTTCGTATAAAGATCAGAACATGGTTTACAACGATATGGTGAATGGTCGTCTCGATGGCACCTTAGTCATGGCGGCGGCAGGTCAAGCGGGTTTCTTAGATAAGCCTGAAGGTAAGGGCTACGCCTTTGTTGGTAAACCGGTCGAAGATACCAAAATTCTCGGTAGTGGCATCGGTTTTGGTTTACGCAAAGGTGACGATGCGCTGAAAGCCAAACTGAATGCGGCAATTGCGAAAGTGCAGGCCGATGGCACCGTGACCACGTTAGCCAAGAAATATTTCAAAGGCTTCGATGTGTCTGTGAAATAAATCTGTTCATCATGATCTGGTGCTGTTCTGGCACCAGATCAGTTCGCGTTAACCTTCCTGCTGGAGTTGTCATGTTTTTGCCCGGAACCCATCTCTCTTTTCCTGCCCATATTTTGCGTGGTGTTGACGCACTCAGTCGGCTGGGTCATACGCTGGATGCCTCGATGGATCAGCTATTTGTGCTTGGTGGAAAAACGGCTCTGTCTGTAGTGATGCCGCGTTTACAGCAACTGATGCAAACACAAGCGGAATGGCAAAACCGGCAGATCATGCAACAGGCTTGGTATGGTGGCGAAGTGAGCCAGCAAAATATCGATGCACTGGCGGCACAAGTCACAGCAAGCCACGCCAACGTGGTGGTTGCGGTTGGCGGCGGTAAAGCACTCGATATTGGCAAAGCCGTGGCACAGGTGTGTCAGTTACCCGTAGTGATGATTCCAACC
>CAIZDF010000214.1 GCA_903931645.1 uncultured Tolumonas sp. | reverse complement strand
TCAATGGTTGCAAGCATCAGTTTACACCGATAATGGATTAACATTTGATAATAATGAATATATTGCAAATATAAAAACAAACTTCAATGGAAAAGATTTTTTTATAATCAAGATTCGGACGTATGCTTATGTGATTTTCTGGTATATCAAACAACTCGTGAAAAAATGTCTTCCCATGCGAACGCGAAGATAGTCAGCAGTAACGAGTGATTTAGCTAGCTTATGGTCAGTGTGTTTGATTGCTCAATTCAATACCTGTACTAAATAATAACGCAGCCTTGGTGAGTAAATAGTGAGTGAAGAAAAAGGTAAACCTATAAATGATACGTTGCTTCATTATTTGAAGTCTCTGTATCGAATTATGGAAACAAAACGGCAGAGTCAAATAAAACAGTTGGTTTTCTTCTCTGCGTTAGCCTCATTTTTGGAGCTGTTCACCATAGGGGCTATCATGCCTTTTATTGGTGCACTCATGGCGCCAGAAAAAATATATAACATCCATTTCTTTCGCATGATATTGAATAATATAGGCATTGATTCTCCGCAGGATATTATTTTTCCGTTTACAGTGTTATTTGTTGTGGCAGTTGTTATTTCAACAGGAATCAGATTTGCGTTACAACGTTACACTGTCAAGCTAGCCTTTTCGATTGGTATAGGTTTGTGCAGCCTTGCCTATAGAAAGGTATTGTATCAACCGTATCTATTTCATGTTAAGACAAATAGTAGTGAAGTCATTTATACTATTACATTGAAGCTAAGTGAGGTGATTTTTTATATAGTGCTACCCTGTGTTATTTTGATGAGCTCAACCCTCGTGCTAATAGCTATGTTAGGTGCAGTGCTCTATTTTTTACCGTTATCCTCATTTGGGGTTTTGTTAGGCTTTGGTTTATTTTATTCATTAATCTCGAAGAGCACAAAGAAAAAATTAAGTAGTAATAGCGTCAAGATTTCAGTTGATTCGACACTTGTTTTGAAAAAACTACAAGAAGGCTTGGGAGCTGTACGGGATATTATCCTCGATGGTACTCAAGAACATCATCTCAAATCATTTCATTCATTAATGATGCGCTTTAGACAGACGCAGGCTGAAAATCAGGTTCTTAATGTTATTCCTCGATATCTTATTGAATCGATTGCTATGCTATTTGTCGCAACGCTAGCTTATCTATTTTCCCTTAACGAGGGTGGGTTATCTGCAGAATTACCTAAATTAGTCGCCATTGCGCTAGCTATGCAACGCTTGCTGCCAGTAGTGCAACAGATATATATATCGTTAAGTACAATTCAGGGCTTTCAGGGATCGCTGAAGGATTCTTTGTTCTTGTTAGAGAAAGTTCCACAGATTTCATCTGATGTATCAGCAGAAGTTAAGTTTAATGAATCGCTTACGCTAAATAATGTATCTTTTCGTTATGGCCCTGAACTTGGTAATGTATTAGACGGTTTCGATCTCACTATTAAAAAAGGTGAATGCATTGGCATTATAGGTGCGACAGGCAGTGGAAAGAGTACTTTGATAGATTTAATCATGGGCTTAACTCTGCCAACAGAGGGTTGTATCAACGTTGATGATGCTGAACTATCAAATGAAAATTTGCGATCTTGGCAAAATAAGATAGCTCATGTTCCACAGAATATTTATCTGGCAGATGCTACTATTATTGAGAATATAGCTTTTGGTGTTCCATCTGATAATGTAGATATTGCTCGTGTCCACAAGGCTGCAAAATTGGCTCAGATCCATGAAATGATCCTGGCTTTACCTGATGGATACAAGACCATGGTTGGTGAACGAGGTGCT
>CAIZDF010000213.1 GCA_903931645.1 uncultured Tolumonas sp. | reverse complement strand
AAAGAGGATGAACACCGAGATCAATTGAAAATGGGAATATAGCACCTTGGGTGCTTACTTGAGCCCTTAGAGGGCGTCATCAAATAAGCCTCCGGCTTAGCCGGAGGTCAGTTAACATGGAAGCTGGGGCTGGGCTGACGCTAAAAGTTGGTGGCAGTTTTATTACGATCAGTGCTGCGGGTGTGCAGATAGTTGCATCTTCGATCAGTTTGAACGGCGGTGCTGCGCCTTTGGTAGGTACGCCGTTAACACTGTTAGACGTTATGACGCCTATCGGTGCCGTCATGGCGACTGCCCGCAACAAAGTCGCTGCTGCGTCTAAACTCTGCCGTGCTAGGCAGAAAAAATGATGACATTTACTCACTGGCAACAGCACTTACCTGCCAATCATGCGATCTATGCATTAATCGACCCACTGGCTGATAACCAACCGTTGCACTATTGGTTTCGACACGCCAGCGACACGCAAGCATGGCCGCTCTACGGCGGCACTGAATTTACCGATGATATTTTACATGGTCCCGGGTTACTTCCTCTGGCACAACTGGCCGATTGGCAGACGTGGTGGCAAGAACAAGAGAGTACTGGTCAGGCGCAAGGCGTTCTGATTGCCAGCCCATACCCCGTTGAGCAGTTAGTTCGCCATTGGCAAAGTCTGCTGATTGCAGGGTTAGATGGTGAGGAAGTGCTATTTCGCTATTACGACCCGCGCGTGCTGGCACCAATGCTCACCACATATACCGAGACTGAGATCTGCCATTTTTTCGGCCCTACTACATCGTTGTTAATTTGGGAGCAAGCCGATTGGCGGGCTTATTCTCCTTATGCCAAAGCTGATTTAACCGAACACACCGAGCCTTGGTGGCGGATGCGGCCAGCCCATTTCGTGGGGCAGCCCGGCGAAAAAGAGACATGCCTGACGAATATTGCACAATGGTTGTGGCAACAAGCCCCGGAATTAACTACCCAACAATATGAAAAATTCGGGGATATCCGGTATGCATTAGATGTGCATTACGATGAACTGAGCAAACAAGCCATACCTGATCTGTGGCTACCTTCTGTATTGATACTTTATCTGTTTGGTTTTCATGACGGGTGGTCTGGCATACAAAATGTGGTTGCGCTACCCCCCGAAGCAGAACAAACCGATGTTATGCATAAGGTCATTGCACTGATAGAAAAATACCAACAAAGCAAGATGCAGGAAGACGATGGGCAATAACATAAAAAACTGTCTGGAATGTCAGAAAAACCAGTTTTGGGTTGAAATTCGGTTAGTGGATGAGCTGAATAAACCTTTTGGTTCATTAGCCGGCACACTTAAGGATGCGACAGCTAACATACATGCCGTAACGTTGACAGGCGGATATCTGTTATTAACCGACCTGCCAGCAGGGCCTGTGGAACTCAAGCTGGAGACTAAGGCTTTATTAACGGAAGCTAAAAAACATAAACCCCGCCCTATGCCACAAACATCACCAGTTAAAAAATATGCGGATAAAAATAAAGGCTATCAGAAGAGTAAAATTAAATATCAATATATCACTCTGGGTGATGTCTGGACCTTTGAACCGCAAATTATTCCTGATAGGCATCGGGCCGGTAGCGCTGGCCAGCCATTGCGGATGGCAACGAATAATAGCTATTTGTTGGAAGTAAAAGCACTTATTCAGCCACATTTACCTGCTATTGTTTTTCAGTCTAAGAATCCTATGGATGATGAAAATGCAGATGATATGCAATCAGGGGATAAGACTAAGACGCAAATAATGAACTTAGGTATGTTTAGACCATTTAGCAAATTGGACTATGAGTTTGATTTGCCAGCAAGTAATCATTTTGCCAATTTCAGACTTTTTGCAAGTTCAGTATCTTGGGGTACATATGGATCATTAACTAAAATGATGATTGACAGATTTGAGCAAAATGTTGGTGGAAAATTTACACATCCTTTATTAGATCAAGCTGCAAAAGAACATGAAAATACCGATGCGGTTGTAAAAAAAGTGTCTGAGTTATTTGCAAACAAACTGAAAAATACAAAAGGTGAATTAACAGAAATAGATATTAAAGATGTATGGGATAGTTTAGCAAAAGGCCGATATGCAATACATCTTCCTGGTTTTGATACAAAACCAGATTGGTTTAATGGATTGGGTATTACTGTTCATGGTATCTGGTCGTTACAACTCACACTTAAAAAATTGGATATTGATATTCTGAATAGAACATTTAATGGAGAAGTTGCATTCAAAGCTCAAGATCATTTTGGATTGAATATAGATGATGTGAATGGAGGAAAGTATTTCGAATTTCTTCGGATATTTAGATCTTGGTTTCTTTTACAGCGGTATGATAAATTTGGTTACAAACCATTTATAACAGAAATGAATCATATCAGAAAAATAAGCGGAATTTTCTAATGAAATTTATCAATAAAAAAACTATTATTCTTTTCTTTACTTCATTTCTGTATGTTCATTTCTTCTAATGAATTTAACTTTCAATACAGCTATAAAATCGAACGCTAACTATGTAATAAGGGACTTTCCATTGATGGAAAATGGGAATTCGCAGTTGACATTCGATTTT
>CAIZDF010000212.1 GCA_903931645.1 uncultured Tolumonas sp. | reverse complement strand
TGGTTGTATTCAGTATCCATGAAGACATACATCGGGTCAGCGAAGTAAGAATAAGTACATTCTTTACGTTCCAGCTGTACGGTGTCCAATTTGTCATCGGCTTTGAACACAGTTTCAGCACCTGCGCCAGACAGCAGGTTCTTCATTTTCATTTTAACAACGGCAGAGTTACGGCCGGATTTGTTGAATTCGGTTTTCAGTACGACCATTGGGTCTTTACCGATCATGATGACGTTACCGACACGGATTTCCTGAGCGATTTTCATGTGTTCAATTCCTGAATTGAGCTTAGCTATAGATTTACGCGCAACATTCTAGCTGTTTTTCGACAAAATGCACCAATTGGCTGGCTAAATTTCCACCAGCAAGCGCAGTTTGCGGCCATTGCTGTGCCTGTTGCTGCCATTCTGACCAATATGGTTGTAATGCAGCCCAACTCGGTATGAATTCCTCTGGATGCGCTTGGTTAAAGGTTAGAAACAATTGTTGCACCGCCGATGCCAATACTGGCGACATGTTTTTGGTATACCGCGCAAGAAATGCCTGTAATTTTTCCAGGTGCGCCTCTTCTTCTTGCGGGTAGATATGCCACAGAAACGGGCGGGCAGCCCACTGTGCCCGTAAGAAAGAGTCTTCGCCACGCACGATGTTGAAATCACAGCTCCATAACAGTTGATCGTAACCGGCCTGATCGGTCATTGGCAGCACTTCCACGGTTAGTGAGCCTTGCTGCCACCGGCCACCGGCCTGACAGACATCGGCAGGCAACACGGTCTGTAAACTGTTGAGAGTACGGCCGGCTGGGATCAGGCAACGAATGGGGGTAGGGTGGCTCTGCCAGTGATTAAGCAATACCGGTAAGGTGTTGTTTTCGTAACTGAATAGGCTGATAAACAGTTCATTCGGTTGGGGTGGCTGCAGGTGACGTCGCTGGCAAAATTGCTGCCGTTGTTTGTTTTGTTGTTGCCATTGCTGTCGTGCGGCAAACAACGTGTTTTCGCACAACAGGCCGCCGCTTTTCGCGCTGAAGCCGGGGAAAAAGAAAAATTTGGTGAGCTGATCTTGGCGCGAAGGCAGCCCGTGACAGCCATCGATCCAGCTTTCGGCGGTTAAATATTCCAGATTGAGCCACACTGGCGGTTTATTCATTTGCTGCATGTTGTGTTGCAGGCTAAGTGGCAGTTCGCAGGCAAAGGCTTCAATCACCACCTTACCAGGGTGCACATCGGCTGAAAAATCGGGGTTCCAGTGACCGATCAGCACATTGTCGATTGTTTGTTCCGCCAAGTGGGTATCCAGTTGCGGGCACAAACGTTGGAAGCTGACGAGATCATCGACCCACAAACGCACCGGTACGTGATATTCATTGACCAATTGACGGGCCAGTCGCCAGGTCACACCAATATCACCGTAGTTATCAACCACAGTACAAAAAATATCCCAGTAAGGTAGGTTTATCGGGGGCATAAGTTTCATCATCTTGCAAGATAGTGGCAGGATCGTAACAGAAAATCAGGCAAAATAGCCGGGTTGACGGATTTAACCAAGAGAGAGTTATGCAAGCAAATCTGATGTTGTTGGTGACGGCCGCCATCTGGGGATTCGCCTTTGTGGCGCAACGTGTTGCCATGGATCATATGGGGCCATTTTCTTTTAATGCGGTGCGTTTTTTACTCGGAGCAGCTTCATTATTACCATTGATCTGGTTTTTTTCGCGTAAAAAAGCCGTCGCAACCACTACTGCGGCAAAAACATCGATCTGGTTAGCCGGTGGTGTCGCAGGCGCCATTTTATTTGTGGCAGCGGCATTACAACAGGTCGGGTTGTTGGATACCACTGCAGCAAAAGCGGGGTTTATCACCGGTTTATATATGATTTTAGTACCTTTTCTCGGTTTGTTTTTGCGTCACGTAACGGGATTAAATGCCTGGTTGGGCGCGCTACTGGCTTTGGTGGGGCTGTATTTATTGAGCATTAATGCCGATTTTTCCATGTCGCGTGGCGATTTTCTGATGTTTGTCGGTGCTATTTTCTGGGCCTGCCATATTTTGTGGATCGATTTTATTGGCCGGCGGGTTAATGCATTGCAATTATCGGCGGTGCAATTTTTAGCTTGTGGCTTGTTAAGTTCAGTGGCGGCATTTTGGCTGGAAACCCCTACCTTCGCGTCGGTATTACTGGCTTGGCCGGCGATCTTATTTGCCAGTTTTATCAGCGTGGGTCTGGCTTACACCTTGCAAGTTGTGGCACAGAAAAGAGCTAAACCAACTCATGCGGCCATTATTATGAGTATGGAAGCCGTATTTGCTGCCATCGGTGGTGTGGTATTTCTGGATGAACACCTGCCCATGCGCGGCTGGATCGGATGCGGATTAATGATGGCCGGTATGCTGTTATCCCAGATCCCGCTACCTAAATTTAATCGTGCAACGACTTAAACCATAAACAGAAATCATATGAAGGAGCCGGGCATGTCTTTTCGTCTGAATGAATGGGTGCAACCGTTGATTGCGCTCGTGTTAGTTGTGGCGATCGTGGGAGCCTCGTTTCTGGTGATTGCGCCATTTTTGGTGGCCATGTTATGGGCCATCATTGTGGTTTCCGCGACCTGGGAGCAATTTTCCTGGCTATCGGCCCGACTGGGTGGCCGAGATGGTTTGGCGGCCAGTCTGATCGTTGGTGTGTTGATGCTGTTTATCTTGGTGCCGCTGGTGTTGGCTTCCGTAGAGTTTGCGCAACAACTGACGCGGTTAGCTCGATTGTTACAGCAACAAATCGAATCGGGCATCTGGCCGGCGTTACCGGCATGGTTACAAAATTTACCGTATGCCGGTGAGTGGTTACAAACCCAATGGGCGGGTTTACAGCAACAAGATCTGCAAGTGCTAACACCGTTAAAAGGATTAATAGCTCCGCTGGCAAAAATGATGCTCAGCATGGCCGGATCATTCGGCGCCGGTATGCTGATGTTATTGATTAGCTTGCTGATCGCCGGCGTATTATATGCAAATGGTGAAACAATCCACCGCTGGGTTTTGGCCTTTAGTCACAAGGTCGCACCCAACGAAGGGATTCGCTTACTTGCCGTGGCACACACCACGGTGCGTGGCGTTGTGAATGGGTTTATTGGGGCGGCTATTGCACAGGGCGCCTTTGCCTGGTTTGGGTATGCGCTGGCCGGTGTGCCGCATGCGTTGAGTTTTGGTCTGGCTACTTGCTTGTTGTCTGTTATACCTGGCGGGCCGATGATATTGGCGTTACCCGCCATTGGTTGGCTGTATCAACATGGTTCGGTCGGTTGGGCGATATTTGTGGCTATCTGGACGCTATTTGCCGTTGGTTCTATCGATAATGTCGTGAAATCACTGGTGATTGGCCGCAACAGCCCACTGCCCATCGTGTTGATCTTATTTGGTGTCGCAGGTGGCGCAATGAGCTTTGGTTTGTTAGGGGTGTTTTTAGGCCCGATATTGCTGGCTTTGGTGTATGCACTGCTGAAAAACTGGGTTAATAGCGATGATAAAGTTGTAAAAATACAATTATAATCAAATATATAACTATGTAGTCGGGGTCTGCCAGCCAGTCCCGGCTAATTTTTCTGCTAGGTAATCAATCAGCGTTTTTACTTTCAGTGACAGATTTTTACGCGAAGGATAAACCGCATGAATACCAAAACTTGGCCCTGACCATTCCGGTAAAAAAGTCACTAATCTGCCTTCTTTGATATCCGGTCCGACCTGAAATATTGGCTGTAGGGCGATACCTTGGCCGGCTAACACGACGGCACGGATGGTATCGCCATTATTCGTGTGCATCCTGGCTTTAACTGGAATGGCGCGTTCACCATCTCTGATCGATTGAAAATGCCAGACATCACCGGTTGGCAAATAGGAATACGAAATGGCTTGGTGATGAGTCAAATCCTCCGGCTTAGTGGGGGTACCGTGTTTTTCCAGATAGGCAGGGGATGCACACAATACGGCGTGGCTATTGGCCAGTCGGCGTGAAACTAACGATGAATCAGCCAGATTACCGATCCGGATCGCCAGATCAAACCCTTCCTCCAACAAGTCAACTTGCCGATCATTCAGCTCAATATCTAAGGTGATCGCAGGATGGCGAGCCATAAACTCAGCCCATAATGGGGCTAGATAACGGGTGCCGAAAGTCAGGGGAGCATTAATACGGATGTTGCCAATCAAGCTGGCGTTGTTAGCACCCACGGCACTGTCGGCATCATCCAAATCCGCCAGAATATGTTTCGCGCGGTGATAATAATCACGCCCGGCTTCGGTCAATGCAATACGGCGGGTAGAACGTTGTAGTAGACGAACACCAAGATATGTTTCAAGCTCTTGAATGTAGCGGGAAATGGCGGCCTTGGAGCTATGTAAGCGCTGTGATGCTGCGACAAAACTGCCACTTTCCACCACCGCAATCAGGGCAGTTATGCTACGCAGACGGTCCATTAATTGTTCCGATTTATGAAATAGTTAATCTTTATAAATACTATTTATCTGTAGCCGGTAAATCAATAGAGTTAATGTACGCCAATGGAAAATGGTTACATGATTATGAAGATCATGTAGTGATGGATATCACAACGCAATATTAATGTTGATTTCCAGGAGCGTAAAAAATGAACAAATCATTATCCCGTATTGCTGCTGTTGCTGTATTTTCTCTATTTGCTGCTGCAGCTAGTCAGGCTGACGTAAATACTTATCGTGTTCATGGCACCGTACAACAGATTGATGCGGCAAATCATCAAGTTACCTTGGCACAAGATTCAGTATCGGAACTGGGTTGGCCAATGCGCACGATGACGTATAAAGTTGACGGCGATAGCATTCTCGGCGGCGTTGCGGCAGGCCAGAGTGTTGACGCAACGTTTACCGCTGATTCACCTTATAATCCATCTATCCATTTCATCACACCAACCGCTCATTAATATGGGGGTTGCCGGCCTGCGCTGTGGCTGACCGGAATTTGATGATATGCTTTGGGGCCCATACTCGTGATTGAATTAGCCTCATGTTTACTCAACAGCATCTGCTCCAATTGGCTCGTACGCCAATGCCCTTCGGCAAATACCAGGGGCGGATGCTGATCGACCTTCCGGAAGAATATCTGCTCTGGTTTGCTAAAAAAGGTTTTCCGCAAGGTTCACTCGGTGAATTGATGGCTTTGTGTTTGGAAATCAAAATCGAAGGCTTGGATCAGTTAATTAAGCCATTGAAACAATCTTAACCACGCCATTTATTACTGCCTGTTTTACCAACAAGCCAGCTAAAATAGTATTTATCTCTCTTTTTATATTTACATATCGAAATATCTCGATATATAGTAATACTAATCTGTTCAGGTAAATGTTATGAATCATCAGGAAGTCGACACCATCATCAAGGCCCTGGCAAATCCGGTCAGACGGGACATTTTGTCTTGGCTGAAAAATCCGGCACTGGAGTTTCCAGAGCAGACCAGTCCGTATACCGATGGTGTTTGTGTTGGACAGATCTTTTCGCGGGCAGGTTTATCGCAATCAACCATTTCTGCGCATCTGGCAACGTTACAACGTGCCGGATTACTGACCTCCAAGCGATTGGGGCAGTGGGTGTATTACCAGCGCAATGAAACCGTGATCGATGAATTTACAGCTCATATCAAACAGGCTTTGTAACTTTATTCAGGAGTCTTTCATGACGACCTTATTTGATCCGATCCAAATGGGCGAACTGTCGCTGCCAAACCGTATCATTATGGCACCACTAACTCGTTGCCGTGCCAGTGAAGGGCGGGTACCTAATGCACTGATGGCGGAATATTATGTACAGCGTGCTTCTGCTGGCCTAATTATCAGTGAAGCGACGTCGGTGACACCCATGGGCGTTGGTTATCCTGACACGCCGGGGATTTGGTCGGATGCACAGGTCGAAGGTTGGAAACTGGTAACTGATGCAGTACATCAGGCCGGTGGGCGGATTGTGCTGCAGTTATGGCATGTCGGTCGTATTTCTGATCCAATCTATCTGAATGGTGAACTACCGGTCGCACCAAGTGCGATTGCGGCAGAAGGTCATGTTAGTTTAGTGCGTCCGATGAAAGGTTTTGAAGTTCCACGGGCCCTCAAGTTGGATGAAATACCGGCGATTGTTGAGGCTTATCGTAAAGGCGCTGAAAACGCGAAAAAGGCTGGGTTTGACGGTGTCGAAATTCATGGAGCTAATGGTTATCTGCTAGATCAATTCCTGCAAAGCTCGACTAACCAGCGCACAGATGCCTACGGTGGCAGCATTGAAAACCGCGCACGTCTCATGTTGGAAGTAACTGATGCGGTTATTTCGGTCTGGGGGGCCGGTCGTGTTGGTATCCATATGGCGCCACGCGGTGATTCTCATTCTATGGGTGACAGCGATCCGGCGGCGACCTTTGGTTATGTCGCTAAAGAGCTGGGTAAACGTCAAATCGCGTTTATTTTTACCCGCGAACATTTTAATGCGCCGGCATTAACGCCTGCACTGAAACAGGCTTTTTGTGGCGCTTTTATCGCGAATGAACAATTTACCGCGGAAACGGCCCAGCAAGTTTTGAATGAAGGTTATGCGGATGCGGTTGCTTTCGGTAAACAATTTATCGCAAATCCAGATTTAGTGACGCGTTTCCAGCAGCAAGCGGCATTAAATGAATTACGGACCGACAAAATGTATGCATCGGGGCCGGAAGGCTATACCGATTATCCGGCGTTAAGTGCATAAGCAAATCGAAAGGGGTATCTGCGGATACCCTTTCTTTTTCTCAGCTCGTCATAGCCAAATGTAACTAAGTAACTAAGTAACTAAGTAACTAAGTAACTAAGTAACTAAGTAACTAAGTAACTAAGTAACTATTTAATCTGTCTGACTAT
>CAIZDF010000211.1 GCA_903931645.1 uncultured Tolumonas sp. | reverse complement strand
GTGATGTGCGAAACCTGATCGGCTTCCAGTCGAAACGGTGCGCCACGGCTTTCACCGGCAGAAAGATGACCACTCAGGCTGGCTTGTAAACTTTGCGGAGAACCCAATTGCTGCCATTGTTGCCAGAAATTATCATCCACCAACAGCTGCCATTGTTGTTTGCTGCCACACGGGGTAAACAGCGCTTGCTCACCCTGACGCTGGATGGTGCCGGTAAACAGCGGGGATAACTCTTTTTGCAGTTTGCTCTGCATGTCGGTGGAAGCAGTCGCTTTGGGCGTGGCTCCTGATGGGGCAGAGGAATTACTGCATCCCGCCAGTGCGAGCAGCAGACCAGACAAAACAAAACGTGACAGCGGCATAGAGGGTTCCGTACAGAAAATATTCTGTCCAGTTTATACGATCTTGCGTTTATTCGCCGCTGACCACGCGATAAAAACTATTCTGCCAGTAACAAACGCTGTAAATATTCGGCTACACCATCTTCATCATTGACGCCAGCGCGCGGCAGATCCGGCAGCGCTAATTTCAGACGGTCATGCGCATTTCCCATTACCACGCCATGGCCGACGATCGACAACATTTCGTAGTCGTTCATGCCATCACCAAAAGCAATCGCGGAACTTAAAGGAATATCATGCTGTTCCAAAATAGAGGAGATTGCCGCGCCTTTGTTGACTCCTAACGCCATCACTTCGAGGCAATCCGGTTGGGAGAAGGCGATACTTAACTGACCGGCATAACGTTCCAGCAGAGTGTTTTCCAACTCTAGCAGCGGTTCGTGTTCCGCAATGAAAAAGTACTTATTGATGCTACTTTTATCTAAGCTCACCAGATCGGTTTTGGTATAACAAAAACCAGTATCTTTATGATATTCGAGATATTCCGGCATGTCTTTGTTAGTAAACCACGCTTCAGGCGTATAAAGATTTACCGCAATTTCCGGATCAGGCAGCGCTAACTCCGACAGCTCCTGGGCAATGTCGACCGGCAGGGTGCGGTTGTAGATAATTTGATCTTGTTTATCTGTCACCACCGCACCATTCGAGGTCACCAGATAGATATCCAGCCCCAATGCATTCCGGATCGCTTTCACATCAATATGGTGGCGTCCGGTTGCTACGACAAACTTTGTGCCTTCAGCGACCATTTTCTTCAGCACTTTACGGGTGTGCGGAGAAACCTGATGCTGGTTATTTAGCAACGTACCATCCAGATCAGAGATAACGACTTTGTACATGGGAAAACCTCGTTACAGCAGAGAAGAGAGCGGAAGAGAGAACGATCACAGTATAGCTAAAGTCTGATACACCGGCATTAACATTCATTCGAAGTATTACTTATTTCAAATGAAGGGTGAGCCACCGATAGCTCACACTACCGGTGGTGTATAGAGTTTATGATGACTCTTTACTGCGGATCTTATTGGTGGTGCGGTTGACGCGTAACACATCCGGCATAACACGAATTTTGCGCATAATATTCGCCAGATGCACACGATGCTTGGTGGTGATCAACAAGTTGACCTGATACACCCGCGCATCTTTTTCTTCGGTGCTGATGCTGTGAATATTGGCACCTGTCGCCGCAATAACATTGGCCAGTTGCGCCAACACACCCTGATGGTTCACCACTTCCACCACAATACTGGTACGGAATTCCTGTTCGCCTAATTGTTCCATATCCCATTGTACCGGCTGGTATTTATCCGGTTCACGGTTATAACCGCGCAGGTTAGGGCAGCTTTCCTGATGCACGACCAACCCTTTGCCGGGACTGATATGCGCAATGATGGCATCACCAGGGATCGGACGACAACAGTTGGCAAATGTCACCAACATGCCACCAGAACCCCGGATAGGCAGTTTGCGATGGGTGGAAGATGACTTCTTATCTTTTTCCGGCTCTTGCTCATGCTGACCGAGCAAACGTCGCGCAATGACCACACTCATCTGATTGCCAAGACCGATGTCTGCCAGTAAACCATCTAACGAGTCATGGCGGGTATCGTGTAATACCTGACGCAGATTTTCTGCCGGCACGTCTTCAATTTTTTTGCCACCCAGCGAGTGACTCAGTAGTCGGCGTCCCAGAATGATCGACTCTTCCGCGCGTAAATTTTTCAGGAACTGGCGAATTTTGGTACGCGCGCGCGAAGTGACCACAAAATTCAGCCACGCGGCATTCGGGCGCGCACCCGGTGCGGTGATGATCTCCACCGTTTGCCCAGAGGTCAGCGGGCGGCTGAGCGGGAACGGCTGGCGCTCTACTCGGGCGCCAACACAACTGTTGCCGATATCGGTATGTACCGCATAGGCAAAATCGACCGGGGTGGCATTGGTCGGTAATTCCAGAATCCGACCTTCCGGTGTAAACACATAAATCTCATCGGGGAAGAGATCAGTTTTGACACTTTCGATAAATTCAAAGGAACTGCCGGCACTTTGCTGTAATTCTAATAGGTTCTTCATCCAGCGTTGCGCGCGGATCTGCGCGGTACTGCTGGTGGCGTCGCCATTGGTTTTATACACCCAATGTGCCGCGACCCCTTTATCCGCCATCTGCTCCATATACTCGGTACGGATCTGGATCTCAACAGGCACGCCATGCGGGCCGACCAAGGAGGTATGCAGAGACTGATAACCATTGGTTTTCGGGATAGCAATATAATCTTTAAAACGACCGGGGCGGGGTTTATACAAACTGTGCATCTGACCGAGCACGCGGTAACAGGTGTCAATGTCATCGACAATCACGCGGAAGGCGTAGATATCCATGACTTCATAAAAGCGCAGCTCTTTTTTCACCATCTTGTTATAGATGGAATAGAGGTTCTTTTCCCGACCGACGACCATACCTTTAATATGCGCATCTTCTAAGCGGCCATTTACCGCTTTATAAACCGAGTCGATCACCTCTTTGCGATTACCGCGAGCGCGTTTTACGGCTTCCCGTAATATTCGTGCGCGCATCGGATAGAGAGCTTCAAAGCCCAACTCTTCGAGCTCGCTTTTTAACGAGTGAATACCTAAGCGGTTCGCAATCGGGGAGAAGATTTCCAGCGTTTCGCGGGCGATGCG
>CAIZDF010000210.1 GCA_903931645.1 uncultured Tolumonas sp. | reverse complement strand
TTATTTTTCTCTGTAGAGATCATTAATGAGCTCCACTCGCGACGTTCAGGATATTTTTTACGCATGTCATCAAAACTGCCGGGTTGAGCAATTTTGTACCGAAAGATGGCATCATCGCGTCGCACGTCATATACCAGATGGATTAATTTCTTCAAAATACATTCATCAACATCAACACTGAGTGACAAAGTATTAATATCCGCCATTGGCAACATGGGTTGTAGCTGTTTTGTTATTTCGTAGCCGAAATGCTGACAAAATGCTTCATACAGCATGTAAGTACCGCGATATTTCCCTTCTAAACTATAACCAGCAATATGCGGCGTTGCGATCTCAGTGTAAGGCACTAAGGTTTGCAAAACATTGGGTTCATTTTCCCAAACATCCATCACTAATCGTAAGGGTGAAGCTGATTGCTGACGCACCAGCATGGCTTGATTATCCCAAACCTCCCCCCGACAAGCATTAATTAAGATCTGCTCTGGCCGGAAGGCGTGAATACGCTTTTCATCCAGCAAATGAAAAGTGGCATGTTCTCCTTGCCGTAATAGCGGCACATGAAAACTGACCAAATCACATTCTAATGCTTCATCGTACGTTACAAATGTCCGCGGATCACCGGCTTGCTGTTTGGGAGGATCACAGAGCTTCACTTCGATACCTAATGCAGCAGCCCGTTCAGCGACCGCAGTTCCGGTATTTCCGGCGCCAATAATGCCTAATGATAATCCAGACAGCGAAAATTGATATTTTTCAGCCATTACCAGTAAAGCACTGATGACATATTCACCGACAGACACTTTATTGCAGCCGGGAGCGCTGAAAAAAGGGATCTCCTTTTCTGCCAGATATGCTTTATCAACATGATCAGTGCCAATAGTGGCGGTACCAACAAATTTCAGTTTATTGGCTTGCGATAACAGAGATGCATTCACTTTAGTAATCGAGCGAACCAACAGAACATCTGCATCCGTTAATTGAGCAGCGGTGAGTGTTCTTCCCTGAACCCGGACTACCTCACCGAACTCAGCAAACAATGCTTCGGCCAGTGGCATATTTTCATCAACCACAATCTTCATATCTGTCGCCTGAAAAAGAAAAAGGGGCTATAAGCCCCTTATTATGCCATTTAGCTTAATGAAATCATTAGCCTTTGTATTTACTGAACACCAAAGTTGCGTTGGTGCCGCCGAAACCGAAGCTGTTTGACATCACTGTGTTCAGTTCTGCTTCTTCATATTCAGTAACGATTGGCAAACCTTCCGCTTTTGGATCTAAAGTTTCGATATTGATGCTTGGTGCTATGAAGTTGTTTTCCATCATCAGCAAGCTGTAGATCGCTTCATGAACACCTGCCGCGCCCAGAGCATGACCACTCATGGCTTTAGTTGCAGAAATCTTAGGTGCTTTATCGCCGAATACGTTATGAATAGCTTCCAGCTCTTTCACATCACCAACAGGTGTAGAAGTGCCGTGAGTATTCAGGTAATCGATTGGTGCAGCTACAGTTGACATAGCTTGCTGCATGCAACGAACTGCGCCTTCACCTGATGGCGCAACCATGTCATAACCATCTGAAGTAGCACCGTAGCCAGTGATTTCAGCGTAGATATGTGCGCCACGCGCTAATGCGTGTTCTAATTCTTCAACAACAACGATACCGCCGCCGCCAGAGATAACAAAACCATCACGGCCAGCATCATAAGTACGGGATGCTTTTTCTGGAGTGTCATTATATTTGCTAGACAGTGCACCCATGGCATCAAATTGCATAGCCAGAGTCCAATCCACCTCTTCACCACCACCGGCGAATACGATGTCTTGTTTGCCTAGCTGGATCTGCTCAAGTGCATGACCGATGCAATGTGATGAAGTCGCACAAGCTGAACTAATTGAATAGTTAATACCTTTGATTTTGAAAGGCGTAGCCAGACATGCAGAAGTAGTAGAAGACATAGTACGTGGCACCATGTATGGGCCAACTCGACGTACACCTTTCTCACGCAATGTGTCACACGCGTCGATCTGGTTTTTAGAAGACGCGCCACCTGAGCCAGCAACCAGACCAGTGCGAGGATTTGAAACCATTTCTTCAGTTAATTTGGCATCGGTAATTGCTTGTTGCATAGACAGATAAGCATACGCTGCAGCATCACCCATGAAACGCAAAACTTTACGATCAATCAGGTCAGCCACATCTAGCTTGATATTGCCCCATACACGGCTACGCAGATTCTGTTGTTCGAATTGCTCAGAATAAGAAATACCTGATTTACCAGCTTTCAATGATGCCAGCACTTCTGCCGCGTTGTTGCCCAGACTAGAAACAATACCGATACCGGTGATAACAGCTCTTCTCATTAACTTAAGTTCCAATATGACTTATTAAGACCTATGCATAGTTTACCTGTTTTATCTCAACAACTGGTCTGCTTTCCCTTAAAATCCATCTAACTTTTGTGAAATAGTAGAGATTTTTCCATGCTGGCCTCGTTACAAAACGACAAATTAAGCATGAATGACGCGGGAATGACGATTTCAGACTCT
>CAIZDF010000209.1 GCA_903931645.1 uncultured Tolumonas sp. | reverse complement strand
TGGCTGCGCAGCGTGAAAAGCCAACTTGGATTGAGATCAATGCAGACAAAATGGAAGGCGTGTACAAACGTCTGCCAGAGCGTTCAGACCTGTCTGCTGACATCAATGAACAGTTGATCGTCGAGCTTTACTCCAAGTAAGGCTTAGCTTCTAAGAGAGGACATAATGCTGGGTTCTGTAACAGATTTTCTCAAGCCACGTTTGGTTGATATCGAGCAACTCAGTCCGACTCATGCCAAGGTAACTCTTGAGCCGTTGGAGCGTGGTTTCGGTCATACTTTAGGTAATGCGTTACGACGCATTCTCCTGTCGTCCATGCCGGGATGTGCAGTTGCTGAGGTTGAGATCGACGGCGTATTGCACGAGTACAGCAGTAAAGAAGGTGTTCAGGAAGATATCCTGGAGATCTTGCTGAACTTAAAAGGCATTGCAGTAAAGCTGGAAGGTAAAGATGAAGTAATCCTTTCGCTGACCAAGTCTGGTGCGGGCCCGGTCACGGCAGGTGATATCATCCATGGTGATGATGTTGTCATTGTCAATCCGGAGCATGTGATTTGTCATCTGACCGGTGCTAATGCTGAAATCAGCATGCGTCTGCGTGTTCAACGTGGTCGTGGCTACGTTCCTGCATCAGCTCGTTTACATACAGATGATGAAGATCGTCCAATTGGTCGTTTGTTACTGGATGCGGCGTTTAGCCCTGTAGTGCGTATTGCCTACAATGTTGAAGCTGCTCGTGTGGAACAACGTACTGATCTGGATAAGTTGGTTATCGATATGGAAACCAACGGTACGCTAGATCCGGAAGAAGCCATTCGCCGTGCAGCTACTATTTTGGCTGAGCAGTTGGATGCCTTTGTTGATTTGCGTGATGTTTCCGTTCCAGAGAAGAAAGAAGACAAGCCGGAGTTCGATCCGATCCTGCTGCGTCCTGTTGATGATCTGGAATTGACAGTTCGTTCTGCGAACTGCCTGAAAGCAGAAGCAATCCATTATATTGGTGATCTGGTACAGCGCACTGAGGTGGAGTTGTTAAAAACTCCTAACCTGGGTAAAAAGTCTTTGACCGAAATCAAAGACGTGCTGGCTTCCCGTGGTTTGTCTCTGGGCATGCGTCTGGAGAATTGGCCGCCGGCAAGTTTGGCAGACAATTGATCCAGATTGCAGGTTCTACCGATTTTGTTAGAAGGATAAGGTCATGCGCCATCGTTTGAGTGGTCGTCAACTGAACCGGAATGCTAGCCATCGTCAGGCTATGTTCCGCAACATGGCCAGCTCCCTGGTTCGTCATGAGATCATCAAGACGACTTTGCCTAAAGCAAAGGAGCTACGTCGTGTAGTTGAGCCCTTGATTACTCTTGCTAAGAGTGACAGTGTTGCAAATCGCCGTTTGGCATTTGCTCGTACCCGTGACAGAGATGTTGTTGGTAAACTGTTTACTGAACTTGGCCCACGTTTTCAAGGTCGTCCAGGTGGTTATACGCGCATTCTGAAATGCGGTTTCCGCGCTGGTGATAACGCACCAATGGCTTATATTGAGCTGGTTGGTCGTCCGGTAGATGCTGAAGCAGCTACCGAAGAATAAAATGAAGCCGGGGCAACCCGGCTTTATTTTTTCCGCTTTTATCGTCTATACCTTTCTGAATCAGATACCTCTCGATCTCACCTTATACTCGAGCTCTACCTTTGCTATAATATAGCCGTAATTATCAGACTCTATTATCTTCATGTTTTCTAAGTAGAAGTTCATGGTTGGTTTTAGTCATGTATACGCAGTGATCTGAAGGATGCAATGCTGACGTCTTCCCGAATTGAGTTAAAACCGCCATCACTGGACTGGGTTGAACCGCTGCGTCTGGCTTTATCCGAAAGTTATGAATTGCATCAACTGTTTCTTGATTGGGCGGAACCCGATCCATCTATATTGACGGTAACCGCCAATATGAATGTGGCGAAAGAGCAATTTGAACGTAAGGAACATGAATTACGTTTTATGATTGTGCGGCGTGAAGATCAACTGTTGGTGGGTAGTATTAGTTTGCATGTCAGGGATGTCTCAGTTCCCTATTATGAAATCGGTTATTGGGTGCGACAATCTGCAGCAGGTAAAGGTTACATAACAGAAGCGGTGTTGTTATTGGCGGATTATGCCTTCATTCATCTGCATGCTGCTAGACTCGAGATCCGTACCGCCGCGAGTAATGAAAAAAGTCGTGCAGTGGCAGAACGAGCCGGTTTTAAGCTGGAAGCGACATTAAAAAATGCTTGCCGTTCGCAAGGTCATTTGGATGATACGTTGGTTTACAGCCGTATTGGCTATGAAGATATGATCCCGGAGATCGATCTGGTGGATATCTCTCCGGATGGACTTGATTACTAAACGCTAATTACGGTTATTCATCGTATTTTTCGATAGGTTTGCCCATTTCCGTCATTATTTGCTGAACCATGAGCGGAATATCATCAGGACAATCTTTGCGTAAATCGTCATCCGCCGGCAGAGGTTGACCGGTATAGGCATGCAGAAACGCTTCACAAAGCAATTCGCTGTTAGTGGCATGACGTAGATTATTTATTTGGCGGCGAGTACGTTCATCTGTCAGTATTTTTAATACTTTCAGCGGGATTGAGACTGTGATCTTTTTGACCTGTTCACTTTTTTTGCCGTGTTCTGCATACGGACTAATATATTCGCCATTCCACGCCGTTTTCATTGCTCACCTGTTATTCCAGCCAGACAAAGTATAGTAACCCGTATAGGTAATAATGACAATCCATAGGTAAAGCCATGTAGACGTCTAGAAGTGTTGACGGCTTAGTGGCGGTGGGGTACCGTGATAGGACGCACGACTATCAAGGAATTATCATGTCGGATTACCAACGAGAAACATACGCTGTCAAATCAGGAATTGCTGCTGATACTCAATTCGGTTCGGTTGTTCCGCCTATTTATTTATCTACAAACTATACCTTTGCCGGTTTCGGTGAAAAACGCGAGTTTGACTATAGCCGTTCTGGTAATCCGACCCGCAGTACACTAGCGGGGGCATTGGCGGCATTAGAGGGTGGTGCGGGAGCTGTGTTTACTGGCAGCGGTATGGGAGCAATCAATCTGGTCACTGCCTTGTTGTCTTCCGATGATTTGTTAGTCGCGCCACATGATTGTTATGGTGGCACCTATCGGCTATTCCAGCATGTTGCGGCAAAAGGCTCTTACCGAGTGTTATTTGTCGATCAAACCGATCCTGTCGCATTGGCACAGGCGTTGGCGCAAAAGCCGAAATTAGTCTGGGTTGAAACACCATCTAATCCGCTATTACGCGTGGTCGATATTGCCGCTATTTGTCAGCAATCTCATGCTGCGAGTGCATTAGTGGCCGTGGATAACACTTTCTTGTCACCGCTTTTGCAACAACCGCTGGCTCTGGGAGCTGATATCGTCGTGCATTCCACAACCAAATATCTGAATGGCCATTCGGATGTGGTTGGTGGTGCGGTGATCGCCAAAGAGCCTGAATTGCATGACAAGCTGGCCTGGTGGGGTAACTGCCTTGGACATACTGGCGGTGCATTTGATGCGTATCTGACGCTGCGTGGTCTGCGCACCCTGGCACCGCGTATGCGAGCGCATCAGGAAAATGCAAATGCTGTTTTGGCTTATCTCCAGCAGCAACCGCGGGTGACGAAAATTTATCACCCGAGTTTACCGGAGCATCCTGGGCATGAAATTGCAAAGCGTCAGCAACAAGGCTTTGGTGCGATGCTGAGTTTTGAAGTGGATTTTGATATAGAACAATTAAAGCAATTTTTGGGTGGTTTGCAGCTGTTTTGTCTGGCAGAGTCATTAGGTGGAGTGGAAAGTCTGGTCGCTCATCCAGCAAGCATGACGCATGCAGGGATGGATCCAGAAGCACGTCGGGTAGCCGGCATTTCTGATCAGCTACTGCGTTTCTCCATCGGGATTGAACATATCACTGATCTGCTGGCGGATTTAGATCGCGCGTTTGCCTGTGTTGCCAGCAAATAAAACAGTAATACCAATACGGTGTCATGCGCTGTATTAAAAGATTAAGAGGTAACGAAGTATGCCGCACACAGCAACAGGCCACCTTCCTGGACGTCAGGTACATAAATTTGGTGGCAGCAGCCTGGCTGATCCTAATTGTTATCGTCGGGTGGCTGGACTGATCGAGCAGGAATCCGACCCGCGTGCATTGATCGTGGTTTCTGCGGCGGGGAAAACCACTAATCGCTTACTGCAAGTATTAGAATTAAGTGAGGCGGGCGATGATGCGGTTGTTGCGGCAATACAAGGTTTAAGAGCGTATCAGTTGGCGTTGATTGAAGGCGTATTAGATGGTCCGGCGCGTCAGGCATTGTCCCTGCAGCTGATGGAAGACATTGATACGATCGCCGGTGTTCTGAAAAAAAATTATGATCGTCATGAGCGAAACGGGATCTTGGCCAATGGTGAAGTCTGGTCGGCTCGTTTGTTGGCGGCGTTATTGACAGAACGTGGTAATCAGGCGTCATGGCTGGATGCTCGTCGTTTCCTTTCCGCGGAAGAAGGTGCACTGGCTCGCGTTAATGAAGCATTATCACGGGAAAAACTACGCGAAGTATTAGCCGGCACGGGTGAGCAACGCGTGGTCGTGACGGGTTTCATCGCCGCCGATAATGAAGGGCGGACATTATTGCTGGGCCGTAATGGTTCAGATTACTCGGCGACCTTGCTTGGTGCCTTAGCCGAAGCGGAGTCTACCGCTATTTGGAGTGATGTTGCCGGTGTTTATTCCGCCGACCCGCGTTGTGTAAAAGACGCCAAATTGCTCGAGCGTTTATCACTGGCAGAAGCCAATGAATTAGCGCGACTTGGGGCTCCGGTTTTACATTCCCGTACCTTACAACCGTTACTGCACAAATACCATTATATACTTGGTTGCCGGATGCGATGGCTGGACCAACGCCAGTTTCGGCATTGATTCACGCAGCAACGATGGTAACTGCAGGGATTTTTATGATTACAAGATTGAATTTCTTATTTGATATTGCTCCAAGTGTTCAAAATATCATTGCCGTTATTGGTGCTGTTACAGCTTTAGTTGCTGCAACAATTGCATTGACGCAAACAGACATCAAAAAAGTTTTGGCATATTCTACGGTTTCGCAATTGGGATTAATGTTCTTGGCTTTAGGATT
>CAIZDF010000208.1 GCA_903931645.1 uncultured Tolumonas sp. | reverse complement strand
CGGTACAGTCGAGATCGGGAACATTAAAGATCGGATCATAACCAAAACCATTTTCACCGCTTGGCTCGGTGGCGAGAGAGCCTTCCCAGCTGGCTTGGCAAATAATCGGCGTTGGATCATCGGCATGACGCATATATACCAGCACACACCAGTAACGAGCAGTACGTAATACCGGTGGCACACCGTTCATCTCTTCCAGCAGTTTTTCCAGATTGTCTTGATCGGAGGCATCTTCACCGGCATAACGGGCCGAATAGACCCCTGGGCGACCCAGCAGGGCATCAACTTCAATACCAGAATCATCGGCAATAGCAGGCAGGCCAGTAATGCGAGCGGCATGGCGTGCTTTGATAATGGCATTTTCAACGAAAGTGGTGCCGGTTTCCGGAACGCTTTCGACATTAAATTCACTTTGCGGAACGACTGCGTAATTCAGGTCAGCCAGTCATGCATTGAGTTCTTCAACTTTCTTTTTATTGCCGGTGGCAAGAACTACCTTTTCCATATTCAGACTCCGTAATCAAATCGGCGACATAATAACGTTGGATGTAGTTCTGTACCACTTGCGATTAACGGTATTCGAAGCAAGAAGAAAGAATCAGCCAGTCGGCTGTTCTAAAATTGCGGGGAGTTGTTGTGGTGACATGATGCGAACAGTTTTGTGCCGCCCAAGTTCGCCTTTATGGATCACGATCTGACTTTTTGCCACTTTGAATTGTTTCGATAAAAACTTGATCAGATGTGCGTTCGCCTGACCATCTACCGGCGGTGCAGTGATCGCGATTTTCAGCTCTTCGCCATGCCAGCCTTGAATTTGATCGCGGCTGGCTTTTGGCTGGATGTAAACATCCAGCCAAATTTCATCACCATCTTGTCGAAAACCAGCCATTAAAGCTGATTCCACAATGGGCCGACTAAATCCAGCATCAGGAAGTTGATTCCTTGCAGAATAAAGAACAGCACCAGCACCGACAGATCTAAACCACCGAGTGATGGCAGGAAACGGCGGATTGGGCTGAGTAGTGGTTCGGTCAGTTGATACAGCACATACTCGACAGAACTACGGCCCTGGCTGATCCAGCTTAAAATGGCGCGGGCAATCAAAATCCAAAACAGCAGTGAACCGGCTTGTTTTAGCACCACCAGAAAGCTCAGTAACAGCAGGCCGGTGACATTAATTTTCAGCACGCCCAGCCACATAAAGGCAATGAATTTCAATGCAGCAACGGCATAGGCCAGCAGTAAGGACGCAAAATCGATACCCCGGAAACCAGGAATAATACGGCGTAATGGGCTTAATATCGGGTGTGTCAGCTTCACTGCCACCTGACTTAATGGATTGTAGAAATCCGCTTTGGCCCATTGCAGCCAAAACCGCAGTAATACCACCATCAAATAGAGGCTAAACGCCGTATCCAGCAGAAAAAACAGTGTATTCATGAGAATCCTTAGAAAAGAGTTTCCATTTCTTCAGCGCGGCGTTGGGCTGCTTGCATGGCAACACTCACCAGATCGGCCAGTTTACCTCCTCAAAAGCATTAATTGCCGCAGCAGTGGTGCCGCCTTT
>CAIZDF010000207.1 GCA_903931645.1 uncultured Tolumonas sp. | reverse complement strand
GGCCACCTTTGGCGGCTTCTGGTGTCACGTGGATGGCAGCTGGGATCTTGCCGGAGGCACCGGATAAACGACCATCGGTCACCAACGCAACTTTATGACCTGCTTTTTGCAAATTCCCGAGGATCGGCATCAGCTTATGCAACTCAGGCATGCCATTGGCGGCGGGGCCATTGAAACGCACCACGATGATGGCATCTCGATTTAATTCACCGGCTTTATAAGCACGTTCCACATCATGTTGGGAATCGAACACTGCCGCTTCCGCATCGATATAGTGGTATTGCTCGGCCACCGCACTGACTTTCATGACACAACGGCCTAAGTTGCCCGACAGCACTTTTAAGCCCCCGGTTGGATTAAAGACGGCATCATCATCGGAGAGTACGGCTTTATCCTGGCTGGTGGCGGCGGGTTGCCATGTCAGATGCTTGTCGTTAAGCAGCGGATGTTGCAGATAATCTTCCATGTTGCCCGTCAGCGGGGTGGTATCCATATGCAATAAACCACGCTTCGCTAAACCACGTAACAACAATGGAACACCGCCCGCCCGATGGAAAGCATTGATATCAGCTGGGCCATTCGGATAAACCTTGGCCAGTAATGGCACCACATCTGACAGATCGCGGAAATCATCCCACGTCAAAATCAGACCCGCCGCACGGGCAATCGCCACCATGTGCATGGTGTGATTGGTACTGCCACCCGATGCCAGCAGTGCAACCAGACCGTTCACCAATGATTTTTCATCGACCAGTTTATACAGCGGACGATATTGGCTGGAGCCGGACACCAGTGTTGGCATTAAAGCCGTTACTTCATTCGTTAATACCTGACGCAATTCGCTATTAGGCGCAATAAATGCGGAACCCGGCAACATCAAACCCATAGCTTCGAACACCAGCTGATTGGTATTAGCTGTGCCATAGAAAGTGCAGGTGCCGGCGCTGTGATAGGCCTGATTTTCCATCTGTTGCAGTGCATCACGGCCGAGTTCGCCTGCCGCATATTGTTGGCGAATGCGCGTTTTTTCATCATTACTGATGCCGGTGCTCATCGGTCCGGCGGGCACAAACGCGGTGGGCAGATGACCAAACGAGAGGGCGCCGATAAGCTGGCCGGGGGCGATCTTGTCACAGATCCCCAGCAATACAGTAGCATCAAAGGCATTGTGGCTGAGCGAAACGGCCGTCGCCTGCGCGATCACGTCACGCGAGAACAGTGACAGATCCATGCCGGCCTGACCTTGCGTGACACCATCACACATCGCTGGAACGCCACCGGCGACCTGCGCACTGTGACCGGAGGCCGACAGCACGGCTTTGATCTGCTCCGGATAATGTTCATACGGCTGATGCGCACTGAGCAGATCGTTATACGCGGTGACGATGGCGACGTTAACGCGCGTCATATCCAGCAATGTATTTTTTTGCGCATGCGAACATGCGGCAATGACATGCGCTAAATTTCCGCAAGCCAGTGTGCCGCGAGGGCGACCGGCTGCAGCCTGCGCTTGCATGCGTGTTATGTAGTCAGCTCGGAGGTCAGCGCTATGTTCACGAATACGCTCTGTTACCTGTTGGATCACTGGATGCATGTTATTCTCCCTGTAACGCGGCCACACAACGGTTGACCACAGTGGTTAAATCACCATCAATATTGACATGATAGACATCGGGTTCTTCGGCGTTCGGTTCTTCTAATGCGTCAAACTGGCTTTTTAACAAACCAGAGGGCATAAAATGACCGGCTCGCGCCATCATTCTGGCTTCAATTAATTCGTAGCTGCCATGCAGGTAAATAAAACGCATGGTTGGGTTGCCTTCGCGTAGGCGATCTCGATACCGACGTTTCAGTGCAGAACAGACAATGATACCGGTCTCGTTTTTATGGCACAGGCTATAAGCTGCATCACTGAGACGCTCCAGCCATGGCGCACGATCATCGTCATTGAGCGGGTTACCACTGGCCATTTTCTGAATATTGGCGCGCGGATGCAGATCGTCGCCATCGATAAACTTTGCATTTATTGCGCGACTCAAAGCTGCGCCAACGGATGATTTACCACATCCGGATACTCCCATCAGAATAATGCTCTGTCCTGCCATAATTTGACCTCAGTCCCAAATTTGATAATTGCCAGTGGTTGATGG
>CAIZDF010000206.1 GCA_903931645.1 uncultured Tolumonas sp. | reverse complement strand
GTGTGCGACATGAGGGTACCTTGACAGAAAAAACCGCCGCAGAGAAACTGCAGCGGTGAAGATAAAAAGTTAATTACAGACGTTTGGCGTTGACGACATCGTTCATCTGGTTAATTTTCGCCAACATCCGGTTCAGCGTCTCAATATTGTAAATTTCCATATCAATATCGATATCGGCGGTTTGCTGTTTGACGTTGGAACGGCTGCGCATGCCTAAGACATTGATTTTTTCATTAGCAATGATGGTCGTGATATCCCGCAACAGACCGGAACGGTCGTTAGCCGTGATCCGCACCGTTAGCGCATAACCACCGGAGTAATTCTCACCCCAAACCGCATCAATGATCCGCTCAGGGTTGCGACGACTCAGCTCTTTATACTGTTCGCAATCTTCACGGTGAATGGAAATACCACGCCCTTGGGTAATAAAACCGGTAATGCTATCGCCCGGGATCGGCTGGCAACAACGCGCAACGTGTGTCATCAGATTACCCACACCTTGCACAACAATGTGCCCCTTACCCGGTTTAACATTTTTCATCCGATGCTGGGTTTTATTTTCTAACTGTTCCCGCAGACGGCGATCTTCTTCTTCCGCCGTCGGTTTATTCAGTTTCTGCTCCAGGAAGTTCATCAGCTGATTGATGCGCACTTCACCAGAACCTAAACCAGCCAGCAGATCGTCAAACTCCATCAGGCTGAGACGGGTATAGAATTCTTTGACAGTCGCCGCCAATTCGTCACGGGAGAGATGAAAGCCGTGGCGGTCAATTTCTTTATCCAGCAGCTCTTTACCGGCCAGAATGTTCTTATCGCGATCCAACTTACGGAACCATGACGCGACTTTGGCGCGCGCTCTGCTGGTTCGTAAAAAGGCCAGATTCGGATTCATCCAGTCGCGGCTGGGGTTTGGCTCTTTCTGGGTAATAACTTCGATCTGATCGCCGGTTTGCAGCTGATAGGTAAATGGCACAATGCGGCCATCAATTTTGGCACCGATACAACGGTGGCCAATCATGCTGTGTACCTGATAGGCAAAATCCAGTGGTGTTGCACCGGCAGGTAAGTCGACGACATCGCCTTTCGGCGTAAAGACATACACCCGTTCTTCGAATACTTGCGTGCGCAATTCATCGACCAGCGAGCCGGATTCGACCATATCTTCCTGCCAGGCCAGCAATTTACGCAGCCAGGCGATACGTTCTTCATAGGCGGAGTCTTTGCCGCCTTGCATACCTTCTTTATATTTCCAATGCGCCGCTACACCCAACTCGGATTCCTGATGCATTTGCTCAGTACGGATCTGGATCTCGACCGTTTTCCCTTCTGGCCCCAGCACCACAGTATGAATCGACTGATAACCATTCGGTTTCGGATTGGCGACGTAGTCGTCAAACTCACGCGGAATGTGATGCCAGAGGGTATGGATGATCCCCAGTGCGGCATAACAATCTTGCAGGCGTTTGGTGACCACACGCACGGCACGCACATCGTAAAGATCAGAAAAATCGAGGTGTTTTTTCTGCATCTTGCGCCAGATGCTATAGATGTGTTTCGGACGTCCATAGACTTCGGCATTGATGCCCGCATCTTTTAATGCCGCTCGGGTATCTGCAACAAATTGCTGGATATAACGTTCACGATCCAGCCGCTTTTCATCCAATAATTTGGCGATCTGTTTATAGGTATCTGGGTGCAGATAACGGAACGAGAGATCTTCCAATTCCCACTTCAGCTGACCGATACCGAGTCGATTTGCCAGTGGCGCGTAGATATTGGAGATCTCTTTTGCCACCATAACGCGGGTTTCTTCGGTGGCATTTTTCACTTCACGCAGGCAGGCGATACGTTCGGCCAGTTTAATCACCACCGCGCGCACATCTTCCACCATCGCCAACAACATGCGACGCACATTATCGACCTGTGTATCCGAAACATTGGCGGTATTGAGATTTTGCAGAAAGCGGATCGCATCAATATCGATGACACCTTGCAGCAATTTACTGATCACGGTGCCATAGTCCGTTGCTGCCTTGGTCACTGTCAGATAACCAGGCTCCAGCAGCGGGTATAACACCGCCGCTTTCAACGTCTCCATATCCATGTGTAACGTCAGCAAAATACCGATCATCTCAGCACTGCGTTTGGATAAGCGCTGCTGTTCGCTCTCGTCCTGAATTAAGTTATGACAATACTCAAACACCGAGAACAACGCCTGTTTATCTGCCTCTGGCAGATCCAGAGTTGTCATCCACTCGTTTAAGTCAAAACCCGTTTTCAGGTGAGTATCACGAACCGCAACCATGAGACGTTCGTCCTTATTATTTTCGTTCAAACAAGAAGAGAGATTCAACATGCCCGGTATGCGGGAACATGTTCAATAACCCCCACTGCTTCAAGGTGTAGCCCGGCAGTAACAGTGCACAATCACGCGCCGCTGTGACCGGGTTGCAAGAAACATACACGATCCGACGGGCGTTACTTTTCGCAAGCCAAGGCATCACCTCTTCGGCGCCAGTACGTCCTGGATCCAATAGCACCAGATCATAACATTGTTGCTGCCAGCCTGCGTTGGCATATTCCGCCATTTTTGTCAGATCGGCGCGATGAAATTCGGCATTAACCAGCTGATTCTGTTCGGCATTGTGCGTGGCTCTTTGTACCATTTCATCTACACCTTCGATGCCGGTAACCGATGCGGCATCACGCGCTAATGGTAAGGTGAAATTACCGATACCGCAGAATAGATCCAAGACACGATCAGTGGCGGTTGGCGCTAACCACTCACGCACATGGTTGACTAAGCGCTGGTTGACCTGCGGATTGACCTGCAGGAAGTCACCCGGCTGGAAATAAAGCCGCAGTGCATCCAGTTCATAAAAGCTCGGCGCCACTTCGCTTAATGGTTCAGGATAACCGGTGGTTTGCAGATATAACGCACATTGGTGTTGGGCAGCAAACGCGAGCAGCAGTTCTTTATCGCGTGCTGGCGGACGGCCATTGTGACGCAGCAGCAGCGCCAATCCGCTTTCAGTGTCATACAGCTCAATATGACCCACATCACGTGCCGAACTCAGCTCATTGATCAGCGTGCGCAATGGTACGATGAGTGCCGATAAGGTAGTCGTCAGCACGGGGCAACCGCTGATTTCCACCAGTGCCTGGCTTTGTTTTTGGCGAAAACCGACTAACACACAGCGTTTGTTTTTATCGTATTTCACTGCCAGACGGCAAACACGACGATAGGCTTGTTGTTCGCTGCTTTCGATCCATGCTGGTGCAGGCAGGTCAATTTTGGCCAACTGGCGGAATAACCGCTGTACCCCCTCTTGCTTAGCTTGACATTGCAGTGCTTGCGGCATCATTTGCGCATTACAACCACCGCATTGCTTAAATGCCGGGCAGAAGGGTTCGCAGCGATCGGCAGATGGCTCAATCACCTTACGTAAACGGGCATGCGCATACTGTTTTTTCTGTTCGGTGATCTGCACACTGACTTTTTCGCCAGGCAGCACCCCTTCGACAAAACAGGCTTTACCCTGATAACGACCCACACCGGTTAAATGGTGATCTAAGTTATCGATTGTTATCTCTACCGCTTGGGTAGGTAATGCTTTTGGCTTGGGCTGGAAAAACTGAACCATATCTCTTGGTGGCTTATCGTTAGGTAGGTATGATGCTGAAGGAAAAGCACCGGAATACTTTATTGTCCCACAAGTACGGGTCAACAAAAACAGACTATGACGAAATATGGCCTGCGCGCCCGCGTTCTCGCATTCACTATTATACCAACGCTGCTGATCGGTACTCTTTTAGCTGGTTATTTTATTTTTCATCGCCACCAGCAAATCGAAAATTTCATGATCGAGCAAGGTACCAGCGTGATAGAACCGCTGGCGATAGCCAGTGAATATGGCCTGACCCGCTCCAGTCGTGAAGATCTGCGCCGTTTGATCAGCACCAGCCATCGTCGTAACTCGCCGCTGATTAAATCCATCGCCATTTTTACCAAAGACAACAACCTGTTTGTCACCTCGAACTTTCACCGCGACTTTATGGAAATGCGCTTGCCGGATGGCAAAGCGATCCCAGAGCTGACCAGCGTAGAACATATGGATGACTACATCATTCTACGCACGCCTATTCTGGCGGAAAACAGTTTGAGTGAAACATCACTGCAATCAAGCAGTACGCCGGAAGTGATTGGTTATATGGCGTTGCAGCTCAATACCGACAGCTCGGTGATCGCACAGTACCGCGATACCGCGACCGCGATTTTTATCGTGTTGCTCGGTTTAGTATTGAGTGTGATCTTTGGTCTGAATCTGGTGCATGTAGTCATTGAACCAATCAACCGCATGGTGCGCGCGGTGTATCACATCCGAGAAGGCCGCCTCGATACGCGTGTGCGCGGCAAGATGGATGGTGAGCTTGATATGCTGAAAAATGGTATCAACGCGATGGCAAAAGCGATCAGCGAATACCACAACGAAATGCAGCAGAGTATCGATCAAGCCACCTCCGATCTGCGGGAAACATTGGAGCAGATCGAGATCCAAAACGTGGAACTGGATATGGCCAAGAAACGCGCTCAGGAAGCGGCGCGGATCAAATCCGAATTTCTGGCCAACATGTCGCATGAGTTACGTACACCTCTCAATGGCGTTATTGGTTTTACTCGTCAGCTCTTCAAAACCCAGCTCAGCCTGCATCAGCGGGATTATCTGAGCACTATCGAACATTCCGCCAAAAACCTGCTCAGTATTATCAATGACATTCTCGACTTCTCGAAATTGGAAGCCGGTAAGCTGACACTGGAAAATATTCCGTTCAACATCCGCGAGATGATCAACGATACAGTCACGTTGTTAGCACCATCGGCGCATGACAAACAACTGGAACTGTCGCTGCTGGTTAGCCAACCAATCCCGGATCTGGTGGCCGGTGATCCACTGCGTCTGCAGCAAATCGTCACCAACATCGTCGGTAATGCCATTAAATTTACCGAACAGGGTATGGTCAACATTCATATCAGCACCACCTTTGCCACCGATCAACAAACAGTGTTGTTGCGGATCCGCATTCGTGACACCGGCATCGGCATGAGTGGTGAACAGTTGATGCGTCTGTTCCAGCCATTCATTCAGGGCGATAACTCGATCTCCCGCCGTTATGGTGGCACCGGCTTAGGTCTGGTGATCAGTCAAAAATTAATTGAACAGATGGACGGCACCATGCATGTTCATTCTGAACCTAACCAGGGTTCGGAATTTACCATCAATATCCCGCTGGAGCTGGTGTCAGAAGAAGGCAATGTCTCCAGCGAACAGCTGTTGCTGGCAG
>CAIZDF010000205.1 GCA_903931645.1 uncultured Tolumonas sp. | reverse complement strand
TTTAATGCTGATAATCTGTGTTGATTAATCTGATATTGGTAGCAAAATTTGGGAAACATGGCGCCATTTAAATTACGCCATGTTTCTCGCCAAGATTAAACTACTCCAGACTCGCCATTATCAGACGAGGATGAGCCTGTATTGTCGTGTGATTCATTCTGATAGCGAGGAGGACGACGGCGCTGGAATGTATTGCTGCTTGCGCGATTCCCCAAAGGAGCTATAGTCGAAATCTTTGCTTTATAGATCATTTGTTGGTTGTTGTGTGCATCTGTCAGCAACACACTGTATTGATCGAAACCGCTAATAATCCCTTCTAACTTGATACCGCTTACTAGAAAAATGGCCACGTTAGTATGACTTTTCCGCAACCAATTCAACGCGGAGTCCTGGCCGTTGCCAAGCGAAAACGCCTGTTCAAGATTGGTATAGTTTTGATTTTCGCTTGTCATTTTTTATCTCTCTATCAAGCAATAGGATATGTAACTATTTATACCGTACATCTACATCGTAAACAATAAAAGCAATCTTTTGTGCCAGCCAACTCAATCGCAATAATTATAGATACATCACAGCAGTATATCTGGAAACATAACTTTGAGACCTGCTCACATATGGCACAGGTCTCAATTTCAATCATAGTTTAAAAAATATCATCTGTACCTGCAGCCCCTGTCGGAGATGTAGGCGTTGCAGCAGATGTTGAAGTTGATGGTGTTTGCGGTGGCGTATTATTGATATCACCATTATCAAACAACACACTTTCTTGTTGACCGGTAACAGATGGCTCACTACCTTTCTCAAAAAACTCCTCTCGACTTCCAGTCGAAGATCCGGTCATCGCTAATCCAGAGTAGTTATTGACATGCATGGTCACAATATCGTCAGGCTGAGTTAGCTTACGATCTGGAATACCGTGCAAAGCAACTTTCATATATTCAATCCAGATCGGTTGAGCAGCACTGGCGCCAAACTCATTCCCTGCAATACTTCGGCCTAATGCTCGACGATGGTCATCAAAGCCAACCCATGCTGTTGCAACTATATTAGGGGTAAAACCGCTGAACCAGGCGTCTTTAGCTTCGTTTGTTGTACCAGTTTTTCCGGCTAAATCACCTCGTTTTAGCTCTTTGGCTGCCCGCCATCCCGTCCCCATCCAGCTGCCCAAACCACGATCCGCGCCACCATATATAGCTGAATGCAATGCTTCTGTTATCAAAAACGCATTCGCTGTACTTATAATACGAGGAGCTTGGTTTTGTTGTGTAACCGGATCTATCGGGCATTGGCTATGCCAATCACCTAATTCATCTTTATAGGCATCTGGTTTATCCAGGCCCGCTTCTGCTAATTTACCGCAACCGGCACAAGCTATGGATGGCGTAGCTTCATAGATGAGATTTCCCGTAGCATCTTCAATATGATCGATAAAATAAGGTGTTACCTTAAAACCACCATTTGCAAATGCAGCATAACCACTCACAAGTTCTAACGGGGTAAATTCTGCCGTCCCCAAAGAAATAGATTCATTGCGTTGTAAACTACTGTCAGGAAAACCAAATAAATGTAGATGGCTCAAAACATTATCAATCCCAACACTACGCAGTAACCGCACGGTGACCACATTCTTAGAACGAGCAAGCGCTTCACGTAAAGGGATCGGACCATCGTATTCCGGCGGTGAGTTTTTAGGGCTCCAACCAGATGTTCCACCATCCCACTGTGTAATTGGTGCATCATTGATGATAGAAGCTAAAGTGAAGCCATTCGCCAGTGCAGAAGAATAGATGAATGGCTTAATATTTGAGCCAACTTGCCGGCGAGCCTGATCAACACGGTTAAATTTGCTGATATCGAAACTAAAACCACCAACTAACGCTTGAATAGCGCCATTTTTAGGATTTAAAGCAACGAAAGCTGCATTAGCATCAGGAATTTGAGCTAACCGAAGCTCATCACTGTTTTCATCTTGCCAAACCCAGATCTGATCGCCAACTTGAAGGATATCTGCCGCTTTCCGAGGTGCAGCACCTTGTCTCTCATCACTGATAAATGGACGCGCCCATTTTAAACCATCCCAAGGAATAGTCGCATCAAGTCCGCCTTTTACAACCACCGTTGCGTCTTTATTATTCACCGCAGTCACAATAGCCGGTTCAAATGGCTCATAACTGGGTAAATCATTAAGGTAATTTGTAACTTGTTCACTGCTCCAAGCTTCACCTTTTGCCCAAAGGTGTTTTTCAACCCCTCGATATCCATGACGAATATCATAATCCAGCAACCCTTTAAAGACGGCCGATTGAGCGGCCTGCTGCTGTGTTGAACTCAAGGTTGTATAAACTTGATAGCCTTTGCTGTAAGACTCTTCACCATATTTATCCAACATAAATTTTCTGACCATTTCAGCCAGATAGGGAGCATCCAAACCAACATCGGTACCGTGATAATGCGTAATAATAGGTTCAGCAACTGCTTGTTGATATTCATTCTGTTTGATCATGCCAAGCTGTAACATTCTGGCTAAAACCAGATTACGCCGAGCTAACGCACGTTGTGGTGAACGAATAGGGTTCAACATCGATGGCGCTTTAGGTAAACCGGCAATAACGGCGGTTTCTCCTAGTGTTAGCTGATCAACGGTCTTACCATAATAAACCTGTGCTGCGGCACCAACCCCGTATGAGCGATATCCCAGCGGAATTTTATTCAAATAAAGTTCAAGAATTTCACCTTTCGATAATTCTCTTTCAATCCGCCAAGCTAAAAATACTTCCTTAATTTTTCGAAGCAGAGTTTTTTCACGACTCAGGAAAAAGTTTCGAGCAACTTGCTGTGTAATAGTACTCGCGCCCTGCTGCATTCGGCCAGAAACCGCCCAAACAACGCCAGCACGCGCAATACCGATTAAATCAATGCCGGGATGTTCATAAAAACGCGAATCTTCTATCGCCAAAAAGGCTTGCTGCATCTGGACAGGGATCTGCTCAAGCTGTAACGGGATTCTTTTCACATCACCGAATTCAGACATCAAGACACCATCAGCACTATAGACCCTTAATGGTGTTTCCCACGTTGTATCTCTTAACATCGATACATCGGGTAAATCTTTCTCAAGATGAAAATAAAAAGCGGCGACAGCGGCGATACCAACTGACAACAATAAGAGCAATAACCATAACAATCGCTTAAACCATTTAAACATAACTTGAGTATCCGCCATCCAAGAGCCTATGGGCATGCAGTATATAGTGTTATCTGCTTCAAATTCGAGAGAATTGAAGGACACATTCGTATCGCCAAAATCTAACCTTACAGCTATAGTTAAAGCACTGTTTGGCGTACTGCGCCTATTTTAACAACAACCGCATGGATGCCTCTATGTTCAGGTTAATTAAAAAGAGCACGAACACCCCCATGCTAGGGGTCGATTTCGGTAGCAGCACTATTAAAGCAGTTGCTGTTTCAGGTAATGCGGATAAATTTTCTATCGATGCATGGGCAGAAATAGCAACCCCAAAAGGTGCTATCAGAGATTTTCAACTGCAGGATGTGGACCGGATATCACAAGCATTTAAACAATTACTGAGGATGTTACCCAGTAAATACAAAAATGCAGCAACAGCTGTAAATGGTTCAAGTGTAATAACAAAAATCACGCAAGTCGCAAGCAACATCAACCAAATTGATTATGAAAATATAGTCATGATGGAGGCCGAACAACTCATTCCCTTCCCTCTTGATGAAGTCAGCCTAGATTTCGAGATTTTAGGCCCCAACATAACAGATCCTGCTCGTAATGATGTTCTCATCTGTGCTGCGCGTTCCCAATCCATAGCCAGTGCTATTAGTGTCTTCAATGAAAGTGACTTGACTGTTAAAGTGGTCGATGTGGGTATGCATGCCTTGACCCGCGCAGTTGTATCTCTGGAAAAATCACTCTTAACCGCTGATGCGAACAAATTTTGCGCAGTAGTTGATATTGGCGAATTGTCATTGAGTTTCGGCATCGTTTTTCAAGGTGAATTGATTTACTCTCGTTTGCAGGATTTTGGGGGAGCAAGTCTCACTCGTTCCTTAGCTACGTTCTATAACTTACCGCCAGAAGAAGCTGAAAATGTGAAACTAAAAGGAGCTCTTTCTTCTTATAGTGACATTGATGTCGTCAACTCATATATCAATCAGCTGACACAGCATATAAAGCGGAATATACAATTATTTTGTAGTTCATCCGGTAATCGAACCGTGGAAATGTTAGTTCTTTCTGGTGGTGGTAGCTTAATTCCAGGTTTACGGCAGCAACTGGCATTACAACTAGAAATGGATGTCCGACACCCAGATCCTGTCCTACTATATAACCAGCATAAATTGGCGGATAACTTCGGCCATGGCGCTAAATATATGACCGCCCTTGGATTAGCGTTAAGGAGTTTTACCCCATGTCAAATATAAACCTCCTACCATGGCGCGAATCTGCTAAAGAGCGCCAAAAACAGGCTTTTTTCATTTTACTTGGCATTACTTGTGCCATAGCTGCAGCAATTGTATTTGCTGTGAACCAATATTTTAATCATCAGATTAGTGCTCAAAATCAGCGAAATCAGTTCCTCCAACACGAGATAGCAATCTTAGATACACAAATTGGTCAAATAAATGAAATCAAAGCTCAAAAAAAATCTCTTGTTGATCGAATGAAGCTGATTGATACCTTACAACAAAGCCGAAATGTATCAGTCAAATTGTTTAATGACCTTCCTATCGTAATCGCCAATGGTGTATATCTGCAATCCATGAATGTGAATCAATCTCAGATTGACGTAGTCGGAAAAGCAGAAGCATATAACCGTGTTGCAAGTACAATGAGATTAATTGATGCTAGCGGTTGGTTAGGACAAACAGCAATAAATTCTATTTTTGCCAATGACTCTGCACTCATGAAATTGAGCGAGTTTTCAATGCGATTCAATGTATTGAACAACAGTAATTCTAATCCCGCTCCAAAAAAATAAGAGCACAGGGGGCGTAATATGAACTTTCAAGACTTAAATGATTTAGACATAACTGATATAGCATCATGGACTGTACTAGCTAAAAGCATTTTGATAGCCTTTATTTGTGCATTAATCGGGGGTGCTGGGTACTATGCACTTATTTCAGACTCCATAA
>CAIZDF010000204.1 GCA_903931645.1 uncultured Tolumonas sp. | reverse complement strand
TTGCATTCCCCATTGCTGCTGAAGTAGCGGCAATCGCTCACGCCATAATTGAGCCCTTAATTTCAGTGCGACTTCAGCGGCATCTTGCTGACGTTGATGCGCAAAATACAGCAAGCTGGCCGCCAACACGCCGATAATCACCACGACCACCAGCATTCGGAACAAAGCTAACATTTGCGATTCAGCATTGTCCGATAGAGTCATTTATTTTCCTTTAAATACGCGCATCATATCCCACATCGGGGTGAAGATGCCCAACGCCAGGATCAGCACCATAATGGCCACTATCACGATCAAGATCGGTTCAATTTTCGCGGTCAGTGTTTTTAAATCGTAGTCCACTTCCCGCTCATAATATTCCGCCGCCTCCTGAATCATCTGATCGACCATGCCGGTTTCTTCACCGACCGCAATCATTTGGATCACTAATCCAGTGAATAAATGACTGTTAGTCGTAATACGCAATAAGCTTTCACCGCGCTCGACACCGGTGCGCATTTCGCGAACATGCTGACCGATATAGACGTTATCGACCGCATCGGCCACCATACTCAGCGCCTGATTGATCGGAATGCCGGAACGTAACATCATCGCAAAACTGCGGCAAAAGCGTGCCATTAACGCCCGTTTCAATATCGAACCGACGATGGGCAAACGCAGTTGGTGACGATGCCAAAACATCATGCCGGTTGCAGTTTTTAACCAGCGGCGCACAGCAAACACCGTCAATCCGGTTCCGGCGAACAAAGCTGGCCAATAGCTGACAAAAAAATGCGATGTCGCCAGTAATACTTTGGTTGCCCACGGCAATTCGGCGCCAAAGCGGGCAAAGATATTGGCAAAGGTCGGAATAACAAAGATGTTAAGCACAGTCATGGCGATCGCTAACGCGATCAGGACAAAACCCGGATAACGCAATGCTGTTTTGATGCGTTTGCGGGTTTCCATCTCCAGCTCAAAATAGCGTGTGAGCTGTAAAAAAGCCTCTTCCAGCTTACCGGTATTTTCGCCGACATGAATGATGGCCACAAACAAGCTACTGAAGACATCAGGGTGTGTCTGCATGGATACCGAAATTGGTTTACCGTTACCTAAATCTTCTTTTAGGGTGGCTAATGCGCTACGTAAAGCATCGCCCCGCGCATTTTCTTCCAACCCGTGAATGGCGCGCAGAATAGGAATGCCCGCTTTCGTCAATGCGTACATCTGACGCGTGAACATTACCAGCTCTTCCAGCGTGATCCGCTTGGAGAAAGCCAATGACCAGTTCAGCGTGATACCGGCTGATTTTGCTTTCTGCTCGATTAGGGCGGTTGGCATAATGCCGCGCCGCATCAGTTGTTCCGCGACGGCCATTTCGTTGACACCGTCCAGCTCGCCACTGACGGCATTACCCTGATTATCACGCCCCTTAAAATGATAATGCGGCATGCTTAGATCACCACTTCAGCAAGGCGTAATACTTCATCTAATGAGGTGATCCCCTGCCCGGCATAATCCAGCGCGACATTCACTAACGGCCGGTAGTGTTTACTTTCCCGCGCAGCACGGGCAAAACTTTCGGCGTCATTGCTGCGCAAGGCATCCATCATCGGCAGATCAAGTTCTAATAACTCATACACACCGATCCGTCCTTGATAACCGGTGAAGTTACAGTTGTGACAACCGGAACCTTTTTTAAATTGCATCAAGCGGGTGTTAACACCGGATAAGTGTTCCAGCCAACTGTGCTCACCATCGTCGGGTTGATAAGGCTGTGCACATTTATGACAAACCCGCCGCACTAAGCGTTGCGCGACGATCGCGCGTAAACCGCTGGCCACCAAATAACCGGGGGCTTTCATGTCGATCAGACGCAATGCACTGGTAATGGCATCATTGGTATGCAGCGTACTTAACACTAAATGGCCGGTTAGTGCACCGCGCAGACCGATTTCAACAGTTTCATCGTCACGCATTTCCCCCACCAGCAGGATATCGGGATCTTGCCGCAAGGTGGCACGTAACACCGCCGAAAAAGTGAGACCGATCTTGGGATTAACTTGTACCTGATTGATTCGCGGTAACCGGTATTCCACCGGATCTTCCACGGTGATAATTTTGCTACCCGGTAAATTCAGCTCTGACAAAGCGCCATACAGAGTGGTGGTTTTACCACTACCGGTCGGGCCAGTAACCAAGATCATGCCGTGCGGACGTTGTAGCTGGCGACGAAACCGAGTCAGAATATCCGGCGGCATACCGGTTTGTTCCAGCGTCAGTAACCCAGCTGATTGATCCAGCAGACGCATAACGACCGACTCACCGTGTTGTACCGGCATAGTCGACATACGCACATCAATATCATGGCCGCGCACTTTGATATTAAACCGGCCATCTTGTGGCAGACGTTTTTCGGAAATATCCAAACCGGCGACCAGCTTCAAACGCAAAACTAACGCCTGCGCGATACGCGTTTCATTCAGTACGTTTTCTTGCAACGTACCATCAATACGCTGACGGATGCGCAGCACTTTTTCATCCGGCTCAATATGAATATCCGATGCGCGCATCTGTACCGCATCTTCAAACAAGGAACGCAGCAGTTTTACAACCGTGGCATCACTTTCATTAGTGATCGCATCTACCGGACCAAAATCCAGCGCTGAAGATTCAAACTCGTTATGCAGCTGTTCAGCAAAGGTTTCAATTTCGCGGGTACGCCGGTAGAGTTTATCGAAAAACTCCAGCAACTGACTTTCGCGTGCCACCGCCAGTTTAATCTGCCGTGGTTGTATCCGTTGTGCCAGCACATCTAACGCCGCTAAATCAGCCGGAGCTGAGAGTGCAACAGTCACCGACTCGGCGGTCATATGCACCGCTAATGCGCGATAACGGCGTGCATAGGCTTCCGGGATCAACTGCACGGCCTGCGGCTGAATAGTCAGTTTCGTCAGGTCGAAAAATGGAATATCCAGCTGCTGTGCTAAGAACATCAGCAGTTGTTCTTCACCGATGAAATCCAGCTCAATCAGCGTGGCACCCAACTTCCGGCCATGCTGTTTTTGCTGCTGTAAAGCCAGCTCTAGCTGTTCCGCACTAATAATACGTTCAGCCACTAACAGGTCGCCAAGCCGCATACGTAAACGAGGTTGCGTCATATCACGGCTCCAGATGTTGAATGCGTTGTTGGGCAAACCGGCGGGAAGCGGCACTGAGCTGGTTATCCATTAATGCACGGCGATAGGCTTGTTTGGCATCATTCAGCAGACCACGTTGGTCATGGCTGATGGCTAAGCCCAACCACCAACGGCCAATATTGGGCTGTGTTCGGGTCAACGCCAGATAGGAATAACCCGCTTCTGACGTTTGCCCCAACTGTTGTGCCAAGGCGGCACGCATAGCATAAAAATCGAGGTTATTGGCAACAGTAGGTGAAATGGCAACCAGTGATTGCAACGCGGCCTGTTTATCACCCATGGCCTGTGCCACTCTGGCGGCCAGTAAACGCAGATCGGCATTGGTCGGCATCAATGTAATACCTTGCTGCAACACATCCCGGGCGGCGCTTAATTGATTTTCACCATAATACAAGGCAGCCAGTTGTTTGCGGCTGTTATAGTCCAACGGATCATTCGCCAGCACTTGTAACAGCGCCTGTTGTGCTGCCGCATTATCACGACGTGCAATCGCTTGCTGATATTTGCGCCGTTCGAGTGTCGCTATCTCGCCGGGAGAAAGTTTTTGTTCTTCAACATGCATCTCACCCAATGGTTCAGTTTCTGCCGTTGGCTCTGCGGCATACATCGCCGGCGGCTCACTACTTTCCACAGTCTCCGTTGGATTAGGCTCTACCGGCGCCGTTTCCTGTTCCGGCTTGGCGATCGCTTGCTGGGTATTTTTTGATTTCTGCTGACCAGCTGCGGTTTGCGGTGTTACTGATTTTTTTACGATCCTCGTTTCTGGCGCTTGTGCTATCGGTTCAGCAATAACCACTGGTGCCGCCGCACTGGCGACTGGACTTGCAGTCACCGCAACAGTGGCAGATGAAGTAGCTTGTGGAACAACGGATGAGATCACTGTATTAGCTTTCACAGGCTCTGGTTGCAGTTGTTTTGCGGTGACAGGATGTAAGTGTTGCTGCAATGGCTGCCACCACAACCATAACGACAGCGGCAATAACAATAAAATCCACCAATACCATCCCGGCAAACGCCGAGCCGCCGGGCGATAAATCGGCGCGATATCCGCTTTCGCTGGCTGTGCATCCAGATCTTTCAGCATGCGGTTAATCAGACTCATACTAACCGGCTCCCTATTCCTGCTAACACGACTCCGGCTAAAATCAGCACCGCCCCCCAACCTAACCAGGCCACCGGTGGCGAAGCATCTTCGGTATCCTGAGCGGCACGAAATACATCACGCAAGCGGATCCGGACCTGATGCCGGCCATACGCCTGCATCAGACATTTGTGCGCTAAGATATTGATCAAACGGGGTATCCCACGACTGGATTGCCATAACAGGCGAGCAGTTAATCCACTAAACAGCGGCAGGCCCCGATAGCCGGAAACTTGCAATCGGTAGGCTAGATAAGCGCTGGTTTCTGCTGGCAATAGCGGGCGTAAACGATAAGAAAATGAAATGCGCTGGCGCAACTGGCGCAAATGAGCTTGTGCCAACCGCTGATCCAGTTCCGGTTGACCAAATAAAATCACTTGCAGCAGTTTGCTGGATTCAGTTTCCAGATTCCCAAACAGGCGGATCGCTTCCAGCGCCTTGTCAGATAAAGCCTGCGCTTCATCCAGCAATAATACGATCTGTTTGCCTTGCTGGCGTAACTCGACCAATCGATGGTGGATCGCATCGGTCAGACTCAGTGTATCGGCACTAGGTGTCAAGCCCAGTTCGGTTGCTAATGCTTGACGTAACTCTTCAGCCTCTAGGCACGGGTTGGGCAGATAAGCCGCTTGGTAATTTTCTGGCAATTCATTCAGAAATTTACGCAGTAAGAGCGTTTTACCGGTGCCAACCTCACCAGTGACCTTGATAAAGCCTTCACCACTGGTTAACGCCACCCGCAACACCTGCAACGCTTCTTCATGCGGTGGTAAACCATAATAAAAACCGGTATTGGGTGTTAAACCAAATGGCGTTTCAGTCAAACCAAAGTGCGTCTGATACACGGATTACCTCTGGGTTGGATACCATTTTTCCAGCAATTGCTCGGAACGTTGTAACTGTTGTTGCCAAGTATCCGCATTGACCACTTGGGGTTTCAGCATGATCACCAATTCTGTTTTGCTGGTAACATCTTTTTTATTGGTAAACAGTTCACCCACGCCAGGCAAATCACCCAACCAAGGTACCTTGCTCACCTGTTGTTCTTTGTTGGTGCGCATCAAACCACCAATAACAATGATGTCACCAGATTTTGCCTGCACCACGGTGTCGGACTCTCGAATATTGCTAAAAGCCATCGGTAAGGTAACCGTGCTGCTGGTCGCCGTGGAGCTACCGTTGAGCCCGCTCAAATCGATTTTCTTTTCTTGCTCGGTGATATCAATGACGGATGGATGTACGTGCAGCAACACATTGTTGTCATCATCAATTTGCGGGGTGACATCCAATGCGATGCCGGAGAAAAACGGCGTCAGTTCGATATCTGGGCTAGTCGAAGAACTGGTGGTACTCGACTGGGTGGTGGATGATATACCGGTGACGAAATATTCGTCGTTACCGACTTTGATCACCGCTTTTTGATTGTTAGTCGCCGTCACACGCGGGCTGGACAACGTATTTACATCACCTTGTGTTTTCAGCAGATTTACCACCGCATCGAAAGAACCATTAGTCAGCGTAAAAGCTGCACCGCCCCCCAGTGCCGTCGCAATGGTATTGGAGGTAGTTGGCATTGCGACCTGAGAATTACCGGTCAGGCTGGTTTTGCCACTCCAGATGTTCAGATTGTCCCACTGCACACCCTGCTCATAACCTTCGCTCAGTTTCACTTCCAGAATTTTAGTTTCCAGAATGACCTGACGTTTCAGATGCTGTTCGGAAGTTTGTAAAAATTCCCGCACGGCTTTGAGCTCACTTGGCATGGCTTTGATCGTCACCAAACCCGCCTGTGGGTTAACTACAACAACTCGGCCTTCGCCACTGCCAATCAATCCGACCAGAGCTTTTTGCAACTCGGCCCACAGATCAGAGCGAGTATCAGTGTCGATCTGGGTGCCATTGGTCGAGGAGCTATTATTGGTACCGGAACTGTTATTGTTTGTGTTGTTACTACTACCGCTTGACCCCATGGAAGTAGAACCATTATTTTTCGACTGGGAAATGGCACCAGTGTTCACCGCCGTGCGGGACTGCCCATCGCGGGTCATCATCAGATAGTTTACGCTGAAGGTTTCGGTTTTCAGCTCGGCAGGGTAAACATGATAAATATTACCGACCCGGCGAATATCAAAACCATACATCTCGGCCACGGTTTGTAACACCTCCGGTAGCGTCACTTCCCGCAGATCCAGCGTGATCAAACCGCTGACACCCGGATGCACTGCTACGCTGTAGCGATCATCTTGCATTAATGAAGCAAAAAATTCCGGGGCTGAAACGTCCTTGGCCGATACACGGAAACGTCGCTCATTGACGACAGGAGCAGAAACAGTGGTCGGAAAAGCAGAAGGTGCAAGTTCAGCCTGCACCTCATCCGGCACTTGTAATGCGGTTTGTTCTTGTTGCACCTGGCGTAAAGTCTGCTTTGCCTCTTTTGGCTCAGGATGGTTATAGCTCACGCATCCGGCCAGCAGCAGTGCCAATGTCAACGATGTTAATTTCAGCATCCGTTATTCATACCTGACTTTATGAGAAAATAAGCGCAGTGTGTGCCGAACTCCATCAGCCTCCACTACTACGCGATCAGCATAGATTGCCTGTACACGATAACGCCCAACTCGCGTTCCTTCATGACAAGCATGCCCATCCAGCACCGCTTTACGTTGCTTAGAGCCATAAATAATGCTTTGTAATACGGGTAACTGACTGGCTGTTGTCTGCGTCGAATTAGCCGCCGAAGCCGTCGTTAACGGCTGTGTAGGATCGGGTAATTCATCAGCTCGGACTATGCCACTCAACACCAAGCCGAGCAGCAGAACACAACGCAGTAATGAATACCGTGACACTAACTCAACCACGGATAAACTCCTTACTGTCACCCAATGTGTATAAGATCACTTCCACCGTACCCTGTGGGTATAACCCCACTTGATAGTGCAACGTTTGCCAGTAAAAATGCTGTGGTAACCCTTCCAGCGCATGCAGATAGACATAGATATCCGTATAGCGCCCTTGCAGTACCAGTTTCACCCCATGCCGGTAATAGTTAACCGCTGATGTTTCTGGCAATAACGGCGTTGGTTTTAGCGACGTTAACGACTGTAATTGCAATTTCCCGGAACGCACCAACATTTCTTGCAAGGTCTGCGCCATCCGCGCCGCCGGGATCAACCCGCCGGTCTGGGTTT
>CAIZDF010000203.1 GCA_903931645.1 uncultured Tolumonas sp. | reverse complement strand
TGGCGGGGCGCAACGCATGATGCAAAATGATGTAATGCATCGGCAAGCCTTTTGCTTTGGCAGTGCGGATGAAATTGGCATTCAGCGTTTCAATCATGCTGCCGCGCATGATACGAGCGATGGCAGAAACGTAATACATCATCATGCCAATCACGGGTAATACCATGTAGGGTAATTGCCCGTTTTGCCAGCCACCCGCTGGCAGCCAGTGCAGTGCAATGGCAAAGATCAATGTAAGCACGGGCGCGAGCACAAATGAGGGCACTACGACACCAAACATAGCGGTCGACATCAGCAGGTAGTCAATCCACGTGTTTTGCCTTAGCGCCGCCATGATGCCGAAACTGACACCCACCAGCACGGCTAAGATAAAGGCGATACCACCGATTTTGGCAGAAACCGGAAACGACTGATGCACCAGTTCGTTGACGGTGAAATCTTTGTATTTGAATGACGGCCCCAGATCGCCGGAGACCAAATTTTTTAGATAAATGACATATTGTTCCGACACGGGTTTATCAAGACCATATTTGGCTTCGATATTAGCCATGACTTCGGGGGGTAATTTTCGTTCCGATGAAAATGGGTTCCCTGGAGCAAAACGCATCATGAAAAATGACACGGTGATCAGCACCAGCAGGGTAGGGATTGCCTCCAGCAAACGTTTTATTATGAATTTCAACATACAGGCAGCAAAGCCTCCTCTTACACAAACAAAAAATCCCTCCCGTGACCGAGAGGGATCTTGCTGACGCGATTAATGAGCGATGATGTACATGTCTTTGGTGTAGAGGTTATCCAATGGATTATTTGGATAACCGCCCACGTAAGGTTTCACCAAGCGGCCAGATACATACTGATAAATTGGCGCAATAGGCATGTCTTTAGCTAATAACTCTTCAGCTTCACCATACAGCTTTTGACGTGTCGCTACGTCAGGTGCAATGCGGCTGTCTTGCATCAGTTTGTCATAAGCAGGGTTGTTATATTTGCCGTAGTTGCTGGCGTTGGTTGATTCCATCAAACCAACCATCGACGCAGTTTCGTTGTAGTCCGCGATCCAACCATTACGGGAAACGTCAAAGTTGCCTTGTTGTTCTGAAGCCAAATAACTTTTCCACTCTTGGTTAACCAAGCTGACATCGACACCCAATGTCTTCTTCCACATGGACGTAACGGCAATGGCGATTTTTTTATGCACTTCGTTGGTGTTATACAGCAGTTCGAATTTCAGTGGATGAGACTCATCATAACCAGCTTCTTTCAGCAGTTTTTTCGCTTCATCATTGCGTTTTTCCTGCGTCCAAGTGCTCCATTCGGTTTTCACTTGAGTTGGGAAGCCTTGCGCAATTTCTGGGGTCATGTAGTAAGAGGGTTTTTCACCGCGCGCCACGACGGCATTCGCAATGATATTGCGGTCGATGGCGTATGACAGCGCTTTACGTACACGCACATCATCAAATGGCTTACGAGTGACATTAAATTCGTAGAAATAAGAGCCAACATAACCGACCACTTTCACTTCATCTGGATGTTCAGCTTTCAGATGTTTGAATTGATCCAACGGCAATTCGTTGTAAGTCAGATCAATTTCGCCTGCCATATAGCGGTTTACATCGGCAGTCTGTGATTCGATTGGCAAATAGGTGACTTTATTGATGGTGGTGTGCGCGTCATCCCAATACTGTTTATTGCGATCTAAGACTAAACGCTCGTTAACCACCCACTCTTTAACGGTGTAGGCACCATTGGTCACGATGTTTTCTGGGCGGGTCCATTTTTCACCAAATTTGGCGATCACTTTTTCTGGCACCGGATCAAGGCTGGTATGAGCAACCATGTCGACAAAATAAGACAATGGATTAACCAACGTGATCTCTAGCGTGTAATCATCCACAGCTTTAACACCCAGCTGATCAAGTGGTTTTTTGCCTGCCATAATGGCGCCAGCATTTACCACATTCGCGCTATCAAGGAAAAAGGCGTAAGGCGATGCGGTGTTTGGGTCAACAAGGCGACGGAAAGAGTAGACAAAGTCATTCGCTGTAATTGCATCACCATTCGACCATTTCGCAGTTTTACGCAGGTGGAAAGTGAAGACCTTGTTATCTTTGGTTTCCCAGCTTTCTGCCACACCAGGGCGGATCTTACCAGTCGCATCGGTGGTCACTAAACCTTCAAACAGGTCGCGCTGAATATTGGATTCTGGCACACCTTCTGTTTTTTCTGGATCTAAAGAGGCGGGTTCGGCGCCATTACCTTTTACCAACTCCTGCACGACTGCCAGTTTTACCTGATCTTTACTTTGTGATGCAGTTGGTGCTGATGTTGTTGCAGCTGATTTTTCTGGGGTAGCTGGTTTTTCGGCGGGTTTGGAACCATTGTCACCACAACCTGCGAGCATCAGGGCTGAAGTGATCGCGATTGCTAACATCGACTTATAATGAGTCATTTTTCAGAGAGCTCCTCTATAGTTTTTTGGTTTTATTGGGTGTAACCACTGCGATATACGGGATAACTTACCGATAATTCACTCTGGGAAATTAGAATGCAAATACTATTTTGCAATATTGACTTTTTGTAGAGTTAAGCACTGACTTAGTGCGTTAATTTAATGTTAAATATTAATAATTGGGCTAAAAATAGCCAAAGCGATCAAATGAGGTGCATTGGTTAATCGTTTGTAAACGATACCATCGTGAGCAGATATGAGAGATTAGTGGCAGAGAATGGGATGGTTATTCCCTGCCGAGTAATAGCATGATGGATGCTTATATGGTTTAAAACCCACTCTTAACCATTGCCAGCGTGGTATCCAGCATGCGGTTGGCGAAGCCCCATTCGTTATCGCACCAGACCAGTGTTTTGATCAAGTGTTTGCCACTGACGCGGGTCTGCGTGCCATCAACGATAGCGCTGTGTGGATCGTGGTTAAAATCGATCGAAACCAGCGGTAGTTCAGTGTAATCGACAATACTGCGGAAACCGCCTTTTGCTGCCCGTTGCAGCACATTATTGACGTCCAGCACGCTGACGGCATTGGTGACCGTGACGCTAAGATCAATGGCGGTGACGTTGATGGTTGGTACCCGTACAGAAATTGCTTCAAAGCGATCACAGAATTTCGGGAATATACGCGTAATGCCAGCGGCGAGTTTGGTATCAACCGGAATGATCGACTGGCTGGCGGCCCGGGTACGGCGCAGATCAGGGTGGTAGGCATCGATCACTTGCTGATCATTCATTGAGGCGTGAATGGTCGTCACGGTGCCGGATTCAATATTGAAGGCGTCATCCAGTAACTTGATCACCGGAATAATACAGTTCGTGGTACAAGAACCACTAGAGACGATCCGGTGTTCCTGCTGTAACTGCTGATGGTTAACACCATAAATCACGGTTGCATCGAGATCACTGCTACCAGGATGCGAGAACAACACCTTTTTTGCGCCAGAGGCCAGATGCATTTCACCATCTGCGCGTTTGCCATAGATGCCGCTGCAATCCAGCACGATATCGACACCCAGCTCACCCCACGGCAGTTGGTTGATCTCTTTTTGATGCAACAGACGAATGGCATCATCACCGACATACAGCACATCGCGTTCCTGACGCACATCCCAGTCAAAACGGCCATGGGTTGAATCATATTTCAGCAGGTGTGCCATGCCTTCCGCATCGGCCAACTCATTAATGGCGACGACTTTGATTTCGGCCCGACGCCCTGATTCGTACAGTGCGCGTAAGACACTTCGACCAATACGGCCGAAACCATTGATTGCGATGCGGATTGTCATGCTTTACCTGATTCGTTTTCGTTGGGTTGATGCAAAGAAAAACAGAATAATCCTGTTTACTGGTGGAACAAATGAAAAAACGGGATATTCAATGATATCCCATTAAAAATGCCTCGATTTAACCGGCAAATGCCACTTCGGGTAAACCAGCAACATCCATCGGAATGGCCAGCACCACACCTTCCAGCGGATGCGCAGTCAGATGTTCTGCCGACATGCCCTGACTGGCACTGGTGACATACAAGGTTTTCAGATCCGGGCCACCGAAACAGGGCATAGTTGGGTTGGTCACGGGTAAGGCAATATCGCGCAGTAATTCACCTCGTGGGCTAATACACAGCACGCGGCTACCGGCATATTGCGCTGACCAGTAATTGCCTTCGCTATCAACGGTGGCGCCATCGGGGCGCCCCATGCCTTCCGGTACATGGAAAAATAGTTGTTGGTTACTGACTTCACCCGTTTCCGGATCGTAATCGCAGCGGTAGATATTGCGGTTTTGAATGGGGGTATCAGACCAATAGAGTGTTTTGCCGTCCGGGCTAAATGCCATGCCATTGCACGTCCAGCTTTTGCCGATCAGCGGACGCACAC
>CAIZDF010000202.1 GCA_903931645.1 uncultured Tolumonas sp. | reverse complement strand
GAGCATTTAAAAAAAATACGTAAAAATCGGACATGGTGATACCTTAATATAGTTAATAAAAACGCGAAATATTTTATTTGTGACCTTGGTTGATTTATATATGCAGTTATATTAACTTCTGTTTTTATACATAAAAAATTTAATTAGACGTCATTGTTGTATGTTTTAATTAGATTTATTGATTGTATTTAATTTGGTGGTATATATCCTTGCACTATGTTGCTTTAAATATTTTTGATATCATTTTTAATTGATGTTAATATTAATTAAGCCTTTTGCGAATAACTTATTTGGATATTAAAATGAAAAGATCTATTGAAACAAAAATTGTTAATGAATTAGTTAGAAAGTTTGGACTTCCTAAATATGCTACGCCTGGTTCAGCAGCTATGGATTTAGTTGCATGTATCGAAGAACCGATAGAACTCGGTGCTGGTAAGCATGTTCTTGTTGGATCTGGTATTGCCATTAATTTGCAAGATCCAGCTTTGGCTGCAATGGTTGCAAGTCGTAGCGGTTTGGCTTTGAAGCATCAAGTGCGAGTTTCTCAAGGATTAGGTGTTGTTGACAGTGATTATCACGGAGAGATTAAGGTCATTCTACAGAATGATAGTGATACTACTTATACCATCCAGCCTGGTGAACGTATTGCTCAGTTAGTGTTTATGCCTGTAGTTCAAGTTGCTTTGAATGAAGTTGCGGCATTTTCAACTGTCACTGAGCGTGGTGAGGGTGGATTTGGTCATACAGGTAAAATCTAGGCTAATGTTATACTAATCAATAACATTTACTTTAAAGTATATTGTAATCAAGTGCTTAGGCTAATGTTACACCACTACTTAAAAGATAATGGTCGGTCTGATTGACTCTGATTATCAAGGCCAGTTAATGGTGTCAGTGTGGAATCGTGGTAATACCACATTTACCATCCAACCGGGTGAGCGCATTGCACAATTGGTGTTTATGCCAGTGGTGCAGGCGAGTTTTAACATCGTTGATGAGTTTGATTCGTCAGAACGCGGTGAAGGTGGTTTTGGCTCGTCTGGCCGCCACTAATTTCCTGCGAGTGCAAGTGTAAAGAAGAGTGATTGATCACTCTTCTTTATGTCATAATTTGTATAGTTTTCGACAAGTTATGTATTGCTGATACAGGAGAATGTCAGATGGTCGATTTTATTCTGATGTTAATGAAATGGCTGGGCATGTAATTTTTGCATGAGAGATACAGGCCAGTCGTAACCAGCCCGTATTTTTAAGCACTAAACGCCGTAACTGGCGCGATACTCTTTTACTTTTTCTAAATACACCGCCATCTCAGGCTGCGTTTCCAAGTAACTAATCAGGTCACCCAGTGTGATGATCGCAATGACCGGTGCATTGTAATCACGTTGCACTTCCTGAATCGCTGACAGCTCACCTTTGCCTTTTTCCTGACGATCTAACGCAATCAAGACACCAGCCAGTTCCGCACCATTCGCATGGATCAGATCCATCGATTCACGAATGGCGGTGCCTGCGGTGATCACGTCATCTACCAGCATGATGCGGCCTTTTAACGGGCTGCCGACCAGATTGCCGCCTTCACCATGATCTTTGGCTTCTTTGCGGTTAAAGCACCAAGGCACATCCTGATCATGCAATTCAGCTAACTGCACTGCCGTAGCTGAGGCAATCGGGATGCCTTTATACGCCGGCCCGAATAATACGTCGTAGTTGATCGCACTATCTACCAGTGCGGCGGCATAATAACGACCCAGTTTTGCCAGATCCCGGCCAGAGTTAAACAAACCGGCATTAAAGAAATACGGGCTTTTCCGACCTGATTTCAGGGTGAATTCGCCAAATTTAAGAACCTGTTTTTCCAGGGCAAATTCAATAAACTCGCGCTGATATGCCTTCATCGTGATTTCATTCCTTGTTACTTAAAACGTTAAATTAAGCTAATGCCTGATGTTGTTGCTGAATGATCTGCTGAATACCTTGTTTCCCCAGTTCCAACAATTGCATCAGCTCTTCTTGCGAGAACGGTGCACCTTCGGCAGTGCCTTGCACCTCGATCAGTTTTCCGGTTTCGGTCATCACCAGATTCATGTCGGTTTCGGCGCTGGAATCTTCGTCATAATCCAGATCGCAAACCGGAACACCGTCATAAATACCAACAGACACCGCAGCAACCATAAAATTCAGTGGGCTGGTTTTCAGTGTGCCTTTGGCTTGTAACCAGTTCAGTGCATCCACTAATGCCACACAAGCACCGGTGATCGACGCAGTACGTGTGCCACCATCAGCCTGCAATACATCGCAATCCACGGTAATGGTGTGTTCACCCAGTTTGGTCAAATCAACGGCAGCACGCAGGGAGCGCGCGATCAGACGCTGAATTTCTAACGTCCGGCCACCTTGTTTACCGGAAGCGGCTTCACGATGCATGCGTGAATGAGTGGAGCGTGGCAGCATGCCGTATTCAGCGGTTACCCAACCCTGGCCTTTTCCTTTCAGAAAACGTGGTACACCTTCGGTTACGGTGGCTGTACACAGCACTTTGGTGCGGCCAAATTCAACCAGTACAGAACCTTCGGCATGACAGGTAAATTGACGGGTAATAGTGATAGGGCGTAGTTGTTCCGGCGTTCTTCCGCTTGGACGCATGATGATTCCTGGCTGATTAAATTGCCATGAATTATACGTGATCTATGTCTTCATTGCATGGCTACTGACGCCGTAGTGCGGGATGAGTATAATCGGTCTAATTTCACGCCAATCAAAGAGCAAGCCATGATCCATAGTATGACCGGTTACGCCCGCAAAGAATTCAAAGGTGACTGGGGAACGGCAGTTTGGGAAATCCGCTCCGTTAATCAACGTTATCTGGAAACCTACTTCCGCTTGCCGGAATCGTTCCGCAATCTGGAGGCGGTGCTGCGTGAGCGTTTCCGTCAGGGATTAGAGCGCGGCAAAATTGAATGTAATCTGCGTTTCGAAAGTCAGGTTAGCCAAGGCCAGTTACAAATCAATGAAGTGCTGGCGGAACAGCTGATTGATAACGCTTTGTGGGTGATTGATCGTGCCGGGCAGGGGCAGTTAAATCCGGTTGATATTCTGCGTTGGCCAGGTGTGATGGAAGGCGAAGAGCAAGACATGGATGCGCTCAATGTCACACTGCTTGCGGCATTTGATGAAGTATTCAAAGCGTTCATCGCTGCACGTCGTTCCGAAGGTGACAAACTAAAAGCCCTGCTGGAACAACGTCTGGAAGGTGTTGCAGTTGAAGCGGCGAAAGTACGTGAACATATGCCGGCAATCCTGAACTGGCAGCGTCAACGTTTGCTCGATCGTTTGGCTGAAGCCAAGGTTGAACTGGAAGCGACCCGCGTGGAACAGGAAATTGTCATGCTGGCGCAAAAAATTGATGTCGCCGAAGAGCTGGATCGTCTGGATATGCACGTCACCGAAACCCGTAAGATCATCAGCAAAGGTGGGGCCTGTGGCCGTCGTCTGGATTTCATGATGCAGGAGTTCAACCGTGAGTCGAACACGTTAGCATCCAAATCAATTAATGCGGAAGTCACGCAAGCAGCGGTTGAGCTGAAGGTGCTGATTGAGCAGATGAGAGAGCAGATCCAAAACGTTGAGTAGTGTCCAAGGGCTTCCAACGAAATCCAGTAAACCCGCATTTTAGCGGGTTTTTTTATCTAGCGTTTGCCATGCTATTCCAAGGGAAGCCACGTTTTAACGTTTACCAAAATGTGCACCAAACACCACACCACTGGTGGGTAGAAATGCCTACCACCAGCAGCAAAACCGACAAAGCGTAGTTTTTCAAGACCCTCAAACTGAGGGCTGATATGCCTGATCCAGTACTCGACCCTGCTCTTGTTAGAAATAAAACCAAGATACTGAAAATCATTGGTCACACTGCGGTTTCAGATTTGTTTGGTGGAAATCAAATTCATGAATCGCTGGGATATAATGAGATCTGATTACAGCTAACTCACTACATCGCCTTGCCTTGATGTAAGCGCTGCGATGGTGTTTGCTATAGAAATCAAGAATCAGAAAGATCCACAAAATCACCATGCTGACGCGCTAGACTCTGATATTCAGCCTTTAGTAGCTGAACGCGCTCAAGTTGAAGCAAAAAAGTAGAGCGAGAGGTAATAGGTATAACTTGGAGCAAAACATGTTCAGCAAAAAATGGATGATTCTCCAAATCAGATAAAATCATAAAACCCCCTTATGTAAACTTGATTGTTGTGAGCATAACATCAAGCGATGGCCGATCGGTTAATCAAGATAGACAAAAAAGCAAAGCCCTACCCGAGGATTCAAATCCGGTCCAAGGGCTTCCACGGAAATCCAGTAAATCCCACTAAACCCGCATTCTAGCGGTTTTTTTATTCCAGTGTGTGCCATGTCCTTCCAAAGGATGCCATCGTTTAGGGTGTACTCCCTCTATTTAATATTCAGGGTGCACTATGCCGCTACAGACGGCTGGGCCAGAGAAGAGTTCTAGTTAATGGTTGTGCATTTTAGTTCATCTTTGATGTGAATTCCTGAGTCTTTTACTATGCTTTTCATATATCGTCACCGTAAGATTCGGTGTTTGTCATGTCCATCAGGAAGGTCTGTATGAAAGTCTCTACATCTTTGAAACGTGCGCTGATTGGCTGTGCTTATGTCAGTGCGTTGACCTTTGCTCCCTTGTCATTTGATCTGAATAACGGTCTTTCATACTCAGTTGCTCAGGCAAAGAGTGGTAATGGCAATGGGAATAGCAGCAGTCATAGCAAGGGTAATTCCAGTACGAATGCCAGTTCAAATGATAATTCATCAGACAGCGATTCAGCGTCAGGTAGTTCAAATCAAGGGTCTTTAGCGAAAGCTTTGGGGCGTTTAAATGCTGCGCACGCTTCAGAAAATGCGTTAGCACATGCATCCGCAAACTCTGTTGTTGGTGCTCTTGCGCAATATAAAGCGGCTGTTCAGGTAACCACTGCTTTGACTATGAAAGAAAATGAGCTGAATGAAACGATTCAAAGTCTGGAAGCTCAACTTGCAACGGCAACCGATAAAACTCAGATTGCAGCATTGAATGCCCAACTTACGGCTGCTCAGGCAGCGCTGGCTGAAACTCAAATTCAATTAGCAAACTCATCACAGATTGAAGCTGATTCATTAGCGACTGCAGCGAATAAAGAGGTCACCGATGAGGTGGTGGCTGCAACCAACGAATTATTGGGTATTGAAGAATAACTAAATTCCCTGATCAGAGAAAAGGAATAACGATGATGTTAATGCTGAAAAGTCTGAGACGCTTTGTCCTGGTTTTATTGTTGATTGTGAGTGGCTGTGCAACGGTTCCGAAACATGTCGCGCAAACGATGAGTAAGGCTGAACAGGGTGATGCTCAATCGCAATATCAGTTGGGTTTGAATTACACCAATGGGATTGGAGTAACTCAGGATTATACCAAAGGTGCTCAGTGGTTTTTAAAATCGGCACAACAGGGTAAATCTGAAGCTCAATTCATGATGGGGGCTGCTTATGCATCAGGCCGAGGTGTTGTGCACGATGAGACTCAGGCTTATCAGTGGTTTGATAAAGCAGCGAATCAGGGTAATCCTGCTGCTCTTTATCAAAAAGCAGATGCATTAGCGAATGGTCGAGGCACAACCAAAGATATCGCTGCGAGCCGGAAGTTTTATGAAAAAGCAGCGCGTTTAGGCCATGTCGAATCTCAATATTCGTTGGGCGTGTTATTAATGACGGGCCGTGGAGGCAAAATTGATAAAATCATGGGTAATGCTTGGGTATTAGCAGCTGCCGACCATGGAAATAAAGATGCTAAGGTATTTTTCGATACAACCAGCAAAAAGCTGACTAAAAAGCAGTTAAAGAAAGTGAAAGCTTTGGCTAAGAAGCTATAGTCGGCTAATGAGTACATTTAATGAATCGAAATGAAGCCGAAGCATTATGCCGGGCTATTAAGTGAAATTGTGGCTATATCAATAATGGTATAGCCATTTTTTATATCCAGCTCAGACTCTGTAAATTTTTCTGGAATACTCGATCCTTTAAAAGGAGGTCATCTTGATAAGCTCAATGATCACTACTGCTTTTGAGTTGCCTGGTTACACTATTAAGAAAAACATCTGCATTGTGAGAGGTATTACTGTTCGTTCCCGTTCAATTGTGGGCAACTTTTTGGGTGGTATCCAGACTATTTTCGGCGGAAACATAACTATCTACACCAATCTGTGTGAGAAGGCCCGCTTAGAAGCTTACACAGAGATGTGCCGACACGCTGATGCTTATGGCGCTAATGCGATCATTGGTATGCGCTATGACACTACGGAATTGATGGCCGGGTTAACAGAAGTCATGTGTTATGGCTCAGCTGTTTTTGTAGAACCTAAATTATAGATCCTGAGGAAAGACAGCTGTATCACCATTGAAAAAATTTTTGTCAAATCAGCATCCACAATTAGTTTCGGCTATCGTTAATAGATGGTGAATAAAACTAATGGCAAAAGATGCTTTCAACGCTGACAACAATTCAGGGCTTGTTTCTGATGGATATCATGATCGGGATTGGTCTGTCAGCAATGCTATTTTTCAGCTTACGTGAAGAGTATATATGCCCTGGAGCGTATGATTGGTTTATCAGTATTGTATTGACCACTCTGGGCCTGATTTTTCTTCTTGGGCGAGGAATGATCTCTATTTGGATCAGCATTTCTCTTGGTAATGGGCTCGTAGTTTTAGGCAGCATTTATTTCTGGATGGCATTTCGGAAATATACAAAAACTTATCGTAAAGCAGATATTTACCTTACGTTAATCGCTCCCTTAGTCTCTCTTATTCTTTTGTGTTGCTATTGGGTAAAGCCAGAAAATATGGCGATCAGAGGCGAGATCGTTTCATTTTTTCTAGCATTATTTTCATTGGCGAGCTTATTTATAGCGTTAAACCATATTAATAAATATGAAACTGGCCGGTGGTTATCAGTGGTCTCGCTGATATTCAATTTGGTTAGTTATACATATAGAGGTGTATCCCTTCATCTGGGTAGCAATTACCCAGGATTGCTCGAATATAACAATGCCAGCATAGTCTTGGTGTTTTCTACAGGTATATCACTTCTTACTGCTGGATTCAGTATCATGCTAATGACGTACCAGTGGCTTGCCAGGCGG
>CAIZDF010000201.1 GCA_903931645.1 uncultured Tolumonas sp. | reverse complement strand
GCCTTCATAAGCTTGAGTCGTGATATTGCGGAACTGCCATGGGCTGATTTTCACAAAGTCAGGATGTGAAGCGGTTTGAGATAACTGCGGAACATGCGTTTCAGCATAAACCTTACCGGCTGCGATAGAAACGGTTGAGCTAAAGTCGCCAATGACGCCGACAATGGATGGGTCTTCAGAGAATTTACGTGCGATGTTTACGCCTTCTTTCGCATCACCCTTACTGTCTTCAAATTTCAATTCAACTTTAACACCTGGCAAACGGTGTGCTTTATTAAATTCGTCCACAGCCTGATTCGCGGAATTGCGGAATATTAAACCGTATTGGGCAAACTCACCGGTAAATGGAGCCTGATAACCAATAGCGACAACCTTGTCTGCCGCATGGCTTAGTGAAGAACCCAGACCCAGAGCGATAACTATTGCGCTGCTTAACAGCCATTTTCCTTGTTTCATTTGCTTTGATCCTCAGTAATTGCGATAGCGTGTTTTGGGCTAATTTTTAGCTGGCAGGCTTTATTGCGTTGCCAGGTTTGCCCTTCGAAATGGAATCCCGCACCCTCAAAAGTGCCGTAATCAATAATGCTGGCGATGCGACACATGCGTTCTGCTTCTGCATCGGAGAGTCCTTCCTCCAGCCAGCCTTCCATCAATGGACAGTGATGAAACTCGAGTTTTAAACCATCCGGGTCACAATGCAGGATCTCGGGTTTAAACAGTGTGCCGTTATCTGGAATGCCGCCGATAAAGGCGTTTTTTAATCCGGTAAAATCGCCCGGTGCATATGCAGTAAATTTCTGCCCGACTTTGGCACCAAAGCGATAGATCGCTTTCTTCAAGATCTCTTCGGCTTTTTCATCACCCAGCTCGGTGCTGAGCTCGTTAAAAATTTCGTAATAAATTAAAGCCCGTGTCTTAAATGCGGCGTGAAGATCTTGCCGTAATGTCTGCTCGCTCATATCCGTTCCCGTAGATAATGTTTAATCATCGTATTAATCAGGGCTATTAAAATGAACCAACAAAATTAGAAATGTATAGACGATATATACATATAAAGGCTTATATGATTTCCAGTTATGTATATTCATTTTTTGTATATACATAAGCGTATATTGCTTGTTAATAATCGATATTTGTTATCTGGATAGACATTGTTATCTTGTATTTGTTTCCTGCAATATTTTTAAGGAAGATAAATATGAGCGCAATTTTAGATTTTTTCTGGAATAGAAATAAAAGCTTAGTATCTGATGCTGAAGAGAGCGCGCGCAAAGAACGGGAAGAAGAACGACAACTGATGGCAGATATCTTATGCCATGATGGTTTTTACTCACGCAATAATGTTGAAAAGAAAGAAAACAATGAGCGTGAGCATAGTGAGTATGAATATGAACTAATCGATGTTTTATCTTATCGATCTTTTATATAAAAACATATTCAGATAAAAAAAGAGAAGACAAATATGTCTTCTCTTTTTTTATCTGCGTAATGAATCAGCTTGATTCACGAACCCATGATTGCAGTTGTTTCCAACGCGTATCTCTTGCATTGGAAATGGCGATTAAATCTTCTTCCTGTAAATGTTTATAGCGACCTTGCCCGTCAATATATTCTGATAATGGCGCAAAACGTGGCGGTGTGCGATTAATCGTTAAACGCTCATTTTCCCATTCAATGAGTGGCCATAAACCAGTATCCACCACCGATTTACCTAATTTAATTGTTTGATCGGGTTTGCATCCCCAACCGGTTGGGCAAGGGGCAAAAACATGCAGAAAGGCGGGACCATCAATTTGAGCGGCTTTTTGCAGTTTTTTTAATAAATCGGCAGGTTGGCCGACACTGGCGGTGGCGGCATAGGGGACACCATGTGCAGCTGCAATTTTGATCAAATCTTTTTTCGGCCCAAAACTGCCAGAGCCTGCACGCCCAATGGAGGTGGTTGTTTTGGCGCCCCAGGGAGTTGCCCCGCTTTTCTGAATTCCGGTGTTCATATAGGCTTCGTTGTCGTAACAGATATAGATAATCCGTTCGCGGCGATCAAAGGCCCCGGATAATGATTGCAGGCCAATATCTGCCGTTGCACCATCACCCGCAAAACCAACTACGGGAATATCGGTAATGCCTTTAGCCCGAATAGCTGCGGCTAAACCGGAAAGGACAGCCCCGGTTGCGGCAAACGGCGCAATCATGGCGTTCACACCTAATGCCATTTGTGGGTAGATAAACCCAACCGCCGACATGCAGCCTGCAGGAATAACAACATGGCTGTTAGGGCCAAATACCTTCAGTGCTAACCGTATCAATAAGCTACCGCCACAACCGGCACATGCTTTGTGACCCACGAAAAATTCTTCTTCAGGTAGATGTTTAATCGAGATTTTCATGGCGAGGTTCCAATCCGGTAAAATGCACAACCGGCTGATTTCGTACCGCAACGGTCACGTTTGCCTAGGGTTGTAATGAAGAAAAAATGTCGTGAATATCGGCCAGCGAGATGTTTTGTCCGCCTAAACCGGCGACGGCTTTGATGCAGGGCAGCGGTGCTTTTTGGTGGCGAGATGCATAATCATAGAGTGCGGCTTTCACTTCAGTGCTTATCGTGCCCTGATGCCCAAAAGAGATATCTTTTTCCAGAACGGCCAAGGCCCGCACGGGTAATTTGCGCTGGCTGG
>CAIZDF010000200.1 GCA_903931645.1 uncultured Tolumonas sp. | reverse complement strand
GTAAATACTCATCGTGCCTAGAGTAACGACAATCGAAGGGATATTGAGTTTCCAGACCAGTAACCCATTAATCATGCCGAGAATAGTTCCGACAGTCGCTCCAATTAGAATAATCACGAAAATATTTAAACCAGGGTGGGTATAGTTCAGCATTGCCACAATCATGCCGGAAAGGGCGACGTTTGCTGACACTGATAAGTCGATACAACGGGTGATGATGACCAACATTTGACCTAAAGCCAAAATGATCAGGATCGAGGTATCGTTATAGACAGCGAGTAAATTGCTTGGCGCGATGAAACTTGGAACAACGACAGAAATCATGCCAATCATCACAATGATGACCCCTGCCAGCAACGCTTCCCTGTTTTTTAATAGTTGATTCATGATGCACTCCTTAAACCAGTCGCTGCACTGACAATGTCTTCTGCGGAGAATTCAGATCGTTTGAACTCTTTCACCATCAGACCTTCTTTCATCACAATGATGCGATCGGACATCCCCATGACTTCCGGTAATTCAGACGACACCATGATCACAGCTAACCCTTCCTTAACGAGCTCTGACATGAACTCATGCACAGCAGCTTTGGAGCCGATATCGATGCCTTTGGTGGGTTCATCGAGGATGATGACTTTGGGTTTGGTCGACAGCCATTTGCCAATGACAACTTTTTGTTGGTTTCCGCCAGAGAGGTTTTCTACTTTCTCATGCCAGTTTGGGGCTTTGACGCGCAGTTTTTTTGCATACAGATCAGCGAGGTCATATTCCGACTTTTCATTAATTAAGCCGTTTTTATTAATTTCGCTGAGTTTGGGTAAGGTAATGTTTTGGAAAATAGGAAACTCGAGTACAACACCCTGGCTTTGGCGCTCTTCCGGAACATAAACAATCCCGGAATGGACTGCATCTTTCGGTGTGCGAATCGAAACCACCTTGTCATCGACCGAAATTTTACCGGTTGCCACGTTAGTAACACCAAATAGTGATTGCATCAGCTCGGTTCGGCCTGAGCCAACTAGCCCATAAAAACCAAGGATTTCACCTTTATGTAAGCTAAAGTTGATGTTATCGAATTCAGTCGGATGGCTGAATTGGCTGACCTCCAGACATTTTGCACCTATATTGACAGCTGTTTTGGGGTAAGCATTTTCAATGGTTCGACCCACCATCATCGCGACTAATTCCTGCTCTTCCACGTTGGAGATCAGGCCTTGCCCAACATGGCAGCCATCGCGGAATATGTTGTAACGATCAGCAATGCGGAAGATTTCATCAAACTTGTGGCTGATGAATAGAATCGCACAGCCTTTCTTTTTCAGGCGTTCGACGATTTGATAAAAATCTTCGATTTCACGGTGGGAGAGAGCGGCAGTCGGTTCGTCGAGAATTACCACGCGGGCATCAAACGAGAGGGCGCGGGCGATCGCGACCATGTGACGCTGACCAATACTGAGTTCTTTCAGCATTTTTTTCGGATCAATCGGCGCATCAATCGATTTCAGGATCTCTGCAGACCGTTGCTCCATCCCTTTCCAATCTAAGCTGCCTGACGCTTTAAGCATGTAATTACCGGCGAAAATATTCTCCGCGACACTCAATTCATCAAACAAAACCGTTTCCTGATGAATAGCCGTGACCCCCAGCGAGCGGGCATCGTCCGGCGTTTTTAACTTGATCTCTTTTTCATCCAGAAACAGCTGACCTTCGGTAATTTCATAAATTCCGGTCATCACTTTAACTAACGTGGATTTTCCAGCCCCGTTTTCACCAATCAGTGCCGTTACCTCCCCTGAATAAAGATCTAACTGCACCTTATCCAGCGCTTTGACGCCGGGGAAATGCTTACTAACGTTGCGCAATGAAAATACTGGTTTTGTTTCTAACATAATGAATCTTCTTCTTTGGGTTGGTGCATGACGTCGATGCGCATGTCATGCACCAAAATTTATGAAAAATGGACTAAATTATGACTAGAAAATTTTGGCGAATTTATGCACGTTCGATGCGTCATACACGAACGGTGCTGCCATTGCGGCATTGCCATTTTTATCCAGTTTGGCTTTGCCGAGGCGTCCCATATCCACTTCAGTAGCGGTCGCCGTGCCTTTCACCAGATTATGCGCAATCGTGGTGGCGGCATAGCCGAGGTCAATCGGGTTCCAAATCGCAAAGTTTTTCACTGCACCGGAATCAACGTGGCCTGCTAATTCAGATGGTAAACCAAGGCCGGTGACGTGGATTTTCCCTGTTTTGCCCATATCACTGACCGCTTGTGCAGCAGCCACGATACCGACTGAGGTAGGGGCGACAATCGCTTTCAGATTAGGGTAGGAGTTAATCAGACCTTTGGTTTCGCGGTAGCTTTTGTCTGCCAAATCATCGCCATATACGGTGGCGACCAATTTCAGTTTTGGATATTCAGCAAGATTCTTTTTCATTTCGCCAATCCAGATGTTCTGGTTGGTGGCGGTTGGTGTAGCGCTCAGAATGGCAATATCACCACCATCGCTGCCTGATGCTTTGACAGCAATATCAGCGAGTTGGTCGCACATTTGACCAATCAGTTCATTGCTGGAAGGATTTAAGTGCACCTGACGACCTTCAGGGGCAACACCTGAGTCGAAAGAAACCACTTTAATGCCGCGTTGTTGCGCACGTTTCAAAATTGGCACCAAGGCATCGGTGTCGTTCGCAGAAATAGCAATGGCATCTACTTTTTGCGCAATCAATGAGTTGATGACTTCAATCTGGCCTTCGGCAGTTGGTGTCACTGGGCCGGTATAAATGACTTCGACATCACCCAATTCTTTTGCTGCTTGTTTCGCACCTTCATGTGCTGCTTCAAAGAAGCCTATGCCGAGTGCTTTAACGACCAAACC
>CAIZDF010000199.1 GCA_903931645.1 uncultured Tolumonas sp. | reverse complement strand
TTGTTTACCGCCGATCCGCGCACCAACCCTGATGCGACATTGATTGAAGAAGTCACTGAAATCACTGATCAACTGCGTAGTCTGGCCGGTGACAGCGTGAGTGGCCTTGGCACCGGCGGCATGTCGACGAAACTGCAAGCCGCTGATATTGCCTGCCGTGCCGGTATTGAAGTGGTGATCGCCAGTGGTAAAACACCGGAAGTGGTGGGGCGTCTGGCTAATAATGAAAAAGTCGGCACCCGCTTTAAAGCGCAGGCCAACCCGTTGGAAGGTCGCAAGAGCTGGATTTTAGCTGGCCCACAGTCGCACGGTGAAATTCACATTGATGCCGGTGCGGTGAAAGCGGTACACGACAAAGGCTCTAGCCTGTTGCCAAAAGGCATCACGCAAATTGTCGGTGAATTCGGTCGCGGTGAAGCCGTGCGCATCATTACACCGGACGGCAAAGAGTTGGCTCGCGGCATTACGCGCTATACTGCTGATGAATTAGCCCGTGTGCGTGGTCATCATTCGGATGAAATTGAAGCTTGCTTAGGTTATGGCTATGGTCCGGTGGCAATCCACCGAGATGATATGGTCTTGCTGTAAAGGAGAATGAACATGAGTTTATTAGCAATGGGCAAGGCCGCCCGCGACGCCTCGTTTGAATTAGCTATTGCCGCCACCGCCCGTAAAAATCAGGCTTTGCTGGCAATTGCCGATGAGCTGGAATTGCAGCAGGATGTGATCCTGGCTGCGAACGCCAAAGATATTGACGCCGGTCGCGCATCAGGTTTAACCGACGCCCTGCTCGACCGTCTGCTACTGAATGAATCACGTCTGGCTGGCATTGTTGCCGATGTGCGGAAAGTGGTCACGTTAGACGACCCTGTCGGCGCTGAAATTGACAGCCGCGTGCTGGAAAACGGTATGCGTTTATCGCGTCGTCGCGTACCAATTGGCGTGATTGGCGTTATTTATGAAGCGCGCCCGAATGTCACCATTGATATCGCCGCATTGTGTTTGAAAACCGGTAACGCCAGTATTTTACGTGGTGGTCGTGAGACGTTTCATTCCAACATGGCGTTGGTGAAAGTCATTCAGGCGGCACTATCAAAAACGGGTTTACCTGCTGCATCCGTGCAATACATTGAAAGCCCGGATCGTGCCTTGGTGAGTGAACTGCTGACCATGGATCAATACGTCGATATGATCATCCCACGTGGTGGCGCGAACTTGCATCGCCTGTGTAAAGATCAAAGCACGATCCCCGTCATCATCGGCGGTTTTGGTGTCAGCCACTTATACGTGGATGAAAGTGCTGATCTGGTGCGTGCCATTGATGTGATTGATAATGCAAAAGTACAACGTCCATCGGCTTGTAACTCGCTGGATACCTTGCTGCTGAATGAAAAAATTGCCGCCAAAATTGCACCGGCGCTGGTCGCACGCATGAATCAGCAGAAAGTGACGCTGGTGGCTGAACCACAAGCTTTTGCTCTGTTGCAAGCAGCGGGAGCCAACCAATTACGTCAGGCGGGCGATGAAGATTTTGACACTGAATGGTTGAGTCTGACGCTGGGCGTGAAAGTGGTTGCTGATGTAAAAGCGGCGATTGCTCACTTGCAGGAACATAACGCCTGCCACTCTGATGCGATTCTGACCAACGATTTACGCCAGGCCGAGCTGTTTATCAATGGTGTCGGTTCAGCGGCGGTATATGTCAATGCATCAACACGTTTCACTGACGGTGCGCAGTTTGGTTTAGGTGCCGAAGTAGCGGTTTCTACCCAGAAACTGCATGCCCGTGGCCCGATGGGGTTAACTGAGTTGACCAGCTATAAATGGATCGGTCAGGCTGATTATCTGAGCCGCAGTTAACTGCTCATTACCAAATACTCGTTTCCAAAATAAAAAGCCACGCGATTCTTGCGTGGCTTTTTTCTTATGCTCTCAAATCAATTCAGCATATTCGTCAATTGATCTAATGTGTCCATGCGCGCATTGACTTTTTCGGTAAGGGAGCCAGCTTCACGCAACGCAGAAACTGCATAAACAATAGCGTTGCTGGCATTTTGTATATCTGCAGAAACTTCGGCTAACCGACTATTGAAGTTGTGTGTGCTGCGGGCAAACTCATCACCGCTGGAGCTGTTTTGTCCGATCAATTCAGATATATCACCGACATTAACCACCAAGCCATGAATCGAATCATTGGTTTTTTTCAACGATTCCTGAGTAATTTGCGCCAGTTTCCGCACTTCCTCAGCGACTACGGCAAAACCGCGACCATGGTCGCCAGCTCGTGCTGCCTCAATAGCGGCATTCAATGCCAGTAAGTTGGTCTGGTCGGCAATTTTGTTGATGACATTCAAGATCTCTTTGATATTTTCAGTGCTGCTGTTAAGCGTAACGGTTTTCGGCTGAATGCTGTTACTGAGCGCTAATAACGTATCCAGTTGCTGCAAATGTTTCGATAATGAACCGCCCAGCTGTAATACCTGCTGGCTGATATCCTGCACGTTGTGTTCTATATCCCCCAATCGAGTTGTTAGTGCAGGCATCAGCGCCCGGTAATGCTCTAGTTGCTGAATAACCTCTTTGCGGATCTTACTGACAATATCGATTTGTTTGATCTGTCGTTGCAAGCCGTAGTTTTGAAACTGTGCATATAAAATGGGAAACAGATCAACCGAATCATCTGAAAAATGGACGTCACTATTTTCCAGCTGGAAGAAAAACAAAGCGGTCAGTGTTTGATTGATATTTACCCCATACAGCTCACCAAACGTTGAAAAACCAGCGGTCGGGATCGCATCAAAACTATGAACCTGCGCTAAGCTTTGCTGATTGTGCAGTCGTCTTAGAATACAGTCATTTAAGATACCGCCGACAGGTTTAGCGTGTTGTTTCGTTGACATAAACTCACGGAAATCTTGTTCGGTGCGTTGGACTAAGTCTTGTCGTTTCACCAGAAACAGTTGCTCACCCATTGATAAGTCGCAGAAAAAAGAGACTCGATCTTTTTCAAAATCAAAGCCTGCAATACTGCGAATGAACAGCTGGTCTTCGATCTCAATAGCAAAGCTGTAATCTTCCAGCTGACGCTCTAAATCATGATTATTACTGACGTGAAAATGTTTCTTCAACGCATCAATAAAAGAGATCACATGATGATCATCCGTCAACACGGATTTGACCCAACGTTGCTCCTGTGAGGCTTCAGTGATTAAAAAAGAGACGTTCTGTTTTTCGAAATTATGCGAGGTAAAAATGGCATAACGATAGGCCGGATTAATCTTCATAAACGCAATCACGGCATGGCCTTGCTGGATCTGCTGACCGTCATAAATGTAGGTATTTTTAAAATCGAGTTTGCCACCCGCTGAGCCGCCAATGAAATGACAAGGAAAACGACGACTGCGGTAAACCGCTTCGCTGAAAAAGGATTCTGAGGCACTCAAGCCATCAAGGAAGGTTAAGGCAACGGTGTCATGATGTTCTATAGGAAACGGAATGGAGAGGCGAGACAGTGATTGCGCAATCCGTTGTACGCGATCGTGATGCGATACGCTGATCTCGCCGCGTTTTAGATCTTCATTATTCAGTGCCACACTGGTAATCATCACTTGTTGCAGTAATCGTTGATCAAACGCCTGTACGACCACGGTATTCCAGCTACTACCGGTATCACAATAGAGAGAAGAAGAGGTATCCGGCTGGTGGCATAACTCCCCAGCGGTAGTTGTGGCCAGTAATTGGCATTTTGGCGCTCGGTTGCTCAGGTATTGTTTCAGCATCTGGCAACACTGATTAAAATCGGTATGTGGGCTGATATAGGCCACTAAGAGCGCAGGATCTGATCCTTTAGGTAACCATTCCTGCAGATCTTGTGACAACTTCTGTGCATTAGAGCGTAAGACATGAACAATGGGTTGATTATTGGCGGTTTCTGCAACTTTTTTTCCAAACAATGAAAACATAGGCGCGTCCTAATTAATCGATTCAGCGTTGGTGCTCTTTGCGGCTAACTGAATATGTATATAAGTAATTATTGTTATACCCATTATTTATAGAACAGTTCTGGCGACACAGATGTGCTTTTGCTCGGAATAATCAAAAGTAATAAATGATCCTGCTATAGAGACGATTTCCCGACTATAAACAGGCTATAATGCGCTATTACCACATTTTCTTTTTAAGATGCGGGCTCACCCGCCGCCAAATTCAGACAGGTAGATAGTTGTTATGATGAAACACAAAATTGATGTGATGATCTCGGAAGAGGATGTTCAGGCTAAAGTGGCTGAACTGGGGCGTCAGATCACCGCACATTATCAGGGAACCTCTGAGCTGGTTCTGGTTGGCTTATTGCGCGGTTCTTGTTTGTTTTTGGCTGATCTGAGCCGTCATATTGATCTGCCGGTGAGCCTCGATTTCATGACCGCATCCAGTTACGGCAACAGCACGACAACCTCTCGTGAAGTACGCGTTCTGAAAGATCTGGATGATGAGATCAAAGGCAAAGATGTATTGATTGTGGAAGACATCATCGACAGCGGTTTTACTTTAAGCAAAATCCGCGACATCATCGGTTTGCGGGAGCCCAAATCACTGGCGATTTGTACGCTGCTGAATAAACCGGCGCGTCGTGAAGTGCAAGTGCCAGTCGAATGGACCGGTTTTACCATTCCTGATGAGTTTGTGGTGGGTTACGGTATTGATTATGCGCAGTTATATCGCAATCTGCGTTTTATCGGCAAAGTGATCCCGCAGGAATAAACCATTGCTTGGTTAAGTAATTAGCGGAATGACAGACATCAAAGCCACCTGCTCGGTGGCTTTTTATTTACGCAGAAAATTGGCAGCCATCAGTTTGCTTAACCGACGTGATTCAGGGTTTCGCCAGCGAATACGGGCCGGAATGGTTTGGGTTACGGGCAATGTCAGTGGTTTGTCTTCCATCAAGGCCATCAGCATGGTGAAGGCATTGAAGGCAAGAGCCGTGTAATCTTGTGCGATGCTATCGATCTGTAGCGGCATAAAGTCCAGCAGTTCGTGATCATCAAAGCTGGCCAGATGTAAGCCCTGCTGCATTTCCGGATTTTGATTCAGATATTGCAGCACACCTTCCAACAGCGAGAATGACGCGGTGAACAACGCTTTGGGTGGGCGCCCTAACTCATTACAGACCTCTTCCATCATGTCATAACCGGAATAGGAGAGATAATTGCGCTGATGTATCCATTCCGGGCGCACAATTACTTGCGCATGTTGCAAACCCTGTTTATAGCCGGTCAGCCGTTGTTTGCTCGGTGTCAGGCTTGGTTCGCCACCAAAGTAGTACACTTCCTCTGGTGATTGAGTGCCCAATACCTGTATTAGATTAGCTGTGGCGGTGGTCGCATCGGTCATGATCAGCGGTAAGTTGGAGTCACCAATCTGACGACCGAGTTGTACGACCGGAACATAACTGTGGATCTTGCTATACGCTTCATCGCTGGTATTGCTAGAGATAACAATTAAACCATCAACCTGACGTTGCAGCAGATTGTTAACAACGACACGCTCTTGCTCCGGATCTTCGTCTGAACAGGCGATGATGATCTGAATACCGGCATTCCGAAACAGCGATTCCAGCTCTTTAGCCAGACTAGCATTAGTAAACTGCGTTAGGAAAGGGAGCACCAAACCAATCGTGTGGCTGCGTGACGAGCGTAACGCGCGGGCATGAAAACTGGGTTGATAGCGATGTTCTTCAGCAATCGCGAGTATGCGTTGCTGGGTATCTTCCGATACCCGATATTCATCGCCTTTACCATTCAATACCAGACTGGCGGTCGCCTTAGAGACGCCCGCTAGTTCTGCGATGTTACTGATAGTAATACGGTTTGGTTGTTTCACGTCAGATCCGATAGCGGGTAGCTTTTTTATTCTATCACGCATGCCGACAACAACCAGTGATGAATTGAGAGTGCGCCGGGCCCGTCAAAGCGTAAACTTTTTTGGGTTGGATCCGGGAAATAACGCGCGGTCATGCAGGCTTCGCCATTATTGATAAATAACTCTAATGACGAGCTATCGAGCAATAACTGCAATGATTGTAATTTGCCAAACCAATACCGCGATTCTGTCTCTTGCGTGCGCCAATTCAAGCGGGTCAGCACCAGACATTCGCCATCCCAGTTCAGGCTGGCATTATCACGTAACGATAATGAGAATGGCCCGTCAACATTCAGCAATAATTCGGCAGAAACACCATCAAATAACGGCGCTTCACTGGCAATGCCTTGCCATGTTGCACCTGAACCTTGTCGCAGCTGTTGCAATTCTTTGGCTGGTTGTTGATATAACTGACCATCACGGAAGAACAGTTCGCGCGGGCAGGTCATACAATCAACCCAACCAGATTTCACTGTCGGTTGTGCCAACTCATTATCGTCGGGCATGCCTAACCAGCCAAACATCAAACGACGGCCATCGGCAGTCCCGGTGGTTTGTGGTGCATAAAACTCAAAGCCCAGATCCAGCTCATGAAATTCACCATGTGGGAATTTACCTTGCTGGTAATCGAGTTCACCGACGAAATAGCCGCATTGATACAAATTCAGATAACTGTATTGTTCTGCTGCCAAACCTTGCGGGCAACAGAGCAATATATCGTGGCCATGCAGATGAAACAGATCCGGGCATTCCCACATATAACCAAATTCTTTTAGGCCATTAAGATGGGTGCCGGCAATTTCACTGATTAATTGCCACTGTTGCAGGTCACTGCTGCGATAAAACAGTACCTTACCTTTGATCTCTGGCGTTTGTGCCGCTAACACCATGTACCACAAGCCATCGTGTTGCCACACTTTGGGGTCACGTACATGGCCGGTATAACCTTCTGGCAGCGGAATCACTGGCCCTAATTTCTGGTAGGTACCATCAGGCAGTTCTTCTGCCAGACACTGATAAGCGGTTCGGGAGCCGTCGGCATATTTGACATTACCGGTGTAGAGCAGCGTGATTTTGTCATTATTTAATACGGCTGAGCCGGAATAACAACCGCTGATCTCATACTCTTCCGTTGGCAGCAGTGCGACAGGTTCATGACGCCAATGTACCAAATCAACAGAACTCCAATGGCCCCACCATTTAGCGCCATGGCGGCAAGCGAGGGGGTTCCATTGATAGAACAGGTGGTAACGATCATGGGCTTGAATAAAACCGTTTGGATCATTCAGCAGGCCCACTGTCGGTGCCAGATGCCAGTGCAAACGATGCGGGTCACTGGCGGCAATAAGTTGCCCGGTCATTAACGACCGGGCGAGTTGTTTCAGTAAAGAAACTTCAGACATTATTCAGCGTCCGTGTTGTAACGCAATACAGTGGCGATAGCGAAGGCGGCACCGAAAGCGATAACCATACCAATCATATAGTTCAGAACAGAGCTGGATTGTACAATCGCGATACCTGGGATACCGGTCAAGCCTACTGCGGTCATACCGACTTTGCTGGCAACTACCCAAGCACCACCCAGTGCACCACCTGCTAGTGCGGCCAGGAATGGCTTCACAAAGCGCAGGTTAATACCGAAGATGGCCGCTTCAGTGATACCCAACAGACAAGAGATACCGGCTGGGATAGCAATTGATTTGATACGGGCATCTTTGGTTTTGAAATATACCGCCAGACAAGCACCACCTTGCGCCACGTTCGCCATTGCCCAGATTGGCAGCAGGAAGTTTACACCCACACTCTTATCGGCCAACAGACCCAATTCAATGGCATGGAAGCTGTGGTGAATACCGGTGATAACGATGGCTGAGTAAGTACCACCAAACAAAAAACCAGCGATCCAGCCTGCGTGTTCATACAGTGTGGTCAGTACATAAGTAATACCATGACCTAAACCACGACCTGCCGGGCCGATGAACAGCAGCGAAACAAAACCGGTGATCACGACAGTCAGGAACGGCGTCAGGATGATATCCAATGCATCTGGGATCACGCGACGCAGTTGTTTTTCCAGATGGCTCATGAACCAGACCGCGATCAAGACCGGGAAAACCGTGCCCTGATAACCGATCATCGCAACGTCCATGCCCATGAAACTCATGGTTTTGAAGCCTGAGCCGACAGTCCAGGCATTCGTCAGTGCCGGATGAGTTAAGATCCCGCCCAGTGTTGCGCCCAGATAAGGGTTACCACCAAATTCACGTGCGGCAGTGAAACCGATCAGCACTGGCAGAATGATAAATGCCGCAGAGCTGAACATATCCAGCATGATGAAAATCGCGCTGTCTGGGTTTGCCCAGCCGTAAGTACGCACCAGACCCAAGGTACCCATCAACAAACCTGATGCCACGATGGCAGGAATGATAGGTACAAAGATGTTAGACAGGGTACGGGCAGCTCGCTGCACGATATTCAGTTTTTGTGTCGCCAGCTTTTTAACTTCGCTTTCACTGGCTTGGTTGATACCTGCCACAGCGGTAAACGCCGCGTAAACTTTATTGACAATGCCAGTACCAAAAATGATCTGGATCTGCCCCGCATTACTAAAACAACCTTTTACTCCATCCACTTGTTCGATGGCGCTTTTATTAATTTTGTTATCATCCTGCAAAACCAAACGCAAACGGGTTGCGCAATGGGCTGCACTGACGATATTCTCTTTACCGCCCACAAGTGGGATCAGTTCATTTGCTACAGAAGTTACATTCATGATTTTCCTCTTTGGATGTAACCGGTTAAATGAGATAGCGGGGGCTCAAGCCGTGATCTCATCAACCGATGCTGTTTCACAACAGCGTGGGTTGTACGTGCTGCCCGGTCTGCTTTACTTGGGGTGAACCAGACTGGGACGCACACTCTCTCATCATTTATCACTACCGTTACGTCATGCTGTTTTGCAGCATATCGTGCGGTTATGCCTTATCAGTTATTTATCCGCTGAGTGCGTTTAGGCTTTTATCTCAACGAAATTTCATTTTCTTTTACAGTATACAAATAGTGTTTTACTGTTCTGTAATTAGTTTACTAAAACGGTTTAGCAAAACAACTAAACAAGCTAAAACGGTTTAGCAAATGCGATCAATCTAACAAAAATTGTGGATTCCTTAAGCAATAAGGCGTCTTTTGATGCCATCTTTGTTATTAGCCGGAATGATCCAGATCAGGTTATAATCCGTTATCTGCCTTGTGCATTACCGCTCTCCAATATGAAGAACTCTGACACTATGCTTGCTCTCGATATTCAGCAATTACGCAAAACCTATCAGGGCGGCGTCGAAGCCCTGAAAGGCATCGATCTCGCGGTTGAAGAAGGGGATTTTTACGCCCTGCTTGGCCCTAATGGCGCCGGTAAATCGACTACCATTGGTATTATTAGCTCACTCGTCAATAAATCCGCGGGGTCGGTCAAAGTCTTTGGTTATGACATTGATACGCAACTGGAACAGGCAAAGGCGCAAATTGGTTTAGTGCCACAAGAATTTAACTTCAGTCAGTTTGAGAAAGTCGAACAGATCGTGGTGCAACAAGCTGGATTTTATGGCGTGCCGCGTAAAGTAGCCGAAGAACGGGCCGAGAAATATCTGACCCAACTCGATCTGTGGGAAAAACGCGATAAACAGGCGCGTACGCTCTCGGGCGGTATGAAGCGCCGTCTGATGATTGCCCGTGCACTGATGCATGAGCCGAAATTACTGATCCTGGATGAACCGACTGCGGGTGTGGATATCGAGATCCGCCGTTCGATGTGGCAGTTCCTGCAAAATCTCAATGCCGAAGGCGTCACCATCATTCTGACTACCCATTATCTGGAAGAAGCCGAAATGCTGTGCCGTAACATTGGCATCATTGATAAAGGGCTCATCGTTGAAAATACCAGCATGCGTAATTTACTCAGTAAATTACAGGTGGAGACCTTCTTGCTGGATTTAGATCGTCCGGCTGCCAATGTTCAGCTGGCGGGATTTAAATCTCATCAAAAGAAAATCCGGCGAACTACGGGGAGCAGAGAATGCCATGAACGCTATGCAGAATATAATACTTGAAGAAATGGAAAACTTTAAAGGGATTTTGATAGCAACTACAAATCTTATAGGAAACCTTGATCCGGCATTCGAAAGGCGTTTTTTATTCAA